>CAKZOA010000035.1 GCA_937132035.1 uncultured Desulfobulbaceae bacterium
AGCCGTGAAAATCGCATATGCGCTCTGCTGCAGGGCACCGGTATCGACATCAGAAGCATCCAAAAGAATCTGGCCCAGTCACTTCAACCCTACGCCCTGCCCCGGGGCCTAAAGGTTGTCGAACGTCTGCCCATCAAGAACAACGGCAAATATGACTGGGATGCCATACGGAGACTGATGGCGCAATGAGCGGCTTTCGTCCACATTTCACCGCCGGCTACAGCCGTCTGGCCGCCTGGTCGGACCTGCTGGACCGCATCAACGTCTTTCCCGTGGCCGACGGCGACACCGGCGCCAACCTGCGCATCAGCCTCTCGCCGCTGCGTCGACATGAGGATGACAACATCACCGCCGCCCAGCTGATCCGCAGCGCCACCGGCAATTCCGGCAACATTGCCGCCGCCTTCTTCCGGCAGTTTTGCCGTGTGCAAACCTATTCAGATCTTGCCGGACGAGCCGCCGCCGGCACCAAAGAGGCCTGGGGAGCGGTGGCCGATCCCTGCGAGGGAACCATGCTCTCGCTCTTCGACACCCTTGCCAGGGATCGCCCGCTCGCCCTCCTGCGCGGGGCGAAGAGGATGAAGTCTATTCACAGCTCATGCCGGCCCTGGCCGAGACCGTGACCCGTTCCGCTGAACTGGTCCCCTGCCTGAAAAGCGCCGGCGTCGTCGACGCCGGTTCCCTGGGCATGTATATCTTCTTCGAGGGTTTTTTCAGACCAGGCGACAGTACGAGCTACAGCTCGACTTCAATTATCGAGAGCTTCGCCGGACTGCTCTCTTTGCGTCAATCCTTCACCCCGGAGGCCACCGGCGATCATTGCGTCGACGTGGTCCTGCAGCACCAACAACGGCAGTCCCCCATACATCAGAATCTCACAGACCGCGGTGACAGTCTGGTGATGCTGGAGGACGACGACACCCTCAAGATTCATATCCATACAGCCGATCCCCGGGGGCTGCGAGACCACCTCGACACCCTGGGAGAGGTCGTTCACTGGGCGGACACGCCCATGGACCGGGCCGCCTTGAAGCAGCAGCCAGTGCCAGCCGCAGAGCCCTACCATATCATCACCGACGCCGCCGGCTCCATCAGCAGGGACATGGCACACCGACTCGGCATAACACTGCTTGACAGCTATATCGTCAGCGGCGAAACAGCTCTACCGGAGAGCCTGTGCCTGCCGGAACATATCTACGCCCTGATGCGCCAGGGCCGCCGGGTCACCACTGCACAGGCCTCGACCTTCGAGCGTCGCCAGCACTACGAAAGCGCCTGCCAGCTTTACGGCAACTGCCTCTATCTCTGTGTCGGCAGCGTCTATACCGGTAATTTCGCCGCGGCCACATCCTGGAAAAAAGATCATGACCAGGGCAGCCTGCTGAGGATAATCGATACCGGCGCCGCCTCGGGCAGGCTGGCCCTGATCGTCATCCTCACAGCCCGCTCCTGCCGCGGTGCCGAGACAAAAGACGAGGTTCTCGCCGCAGTCGCTACGTTGATCGCCTCCTGCCGCGAATATGTCTTCATAGACGAGCTCAAATATCTCGTCGCCGGCGGCAGGGTCTCCCGAACCGGCGGATTTTTCGGCGACCTCCTGCATATGAAACCCGTTATCAGTCCGACCATGGAGGGCGTAAAAAAAGAAGGCGTCGTCCATAGCAGCAAAGGACAGATAGCCTTCGCCCTGCACAAACTCGAAGAATTTGCAGGCTCCTGCCGGCGGCCGGTGGTCATGCTGCAGTACTCTGACAACGAAGAATGGGTGAAAACAACCATCGGCCCGCAGATACGGAGGCGGATTCCGGAGGCCGAAATTCTGCTGATGCCGCTGTCGCTTACATCGGGCGTACACATGGGGCCTGGAACATGGTCCATGGCCCTGGCCCCCGGTGATCTCAATACGGCAGCGGAACCCCCCGAGGCGCTATGAAGCCGGCCATCATCATACCCGCCTACAACCACGGAGCACAACTGGCAGCTGTCATCGCCGGTGCCGCCAGACTCCACATGCCGATCTTTGTCATCGATGACGGCTCAACAGACGAAACTGCTGAAATACTGGCGGCAACCCCCGGCATCGACATCATTCGCCACGAGATCAATCGCGGTAAAGGCGCGGCTCTGCTCAGCGGCTTCGCCGCGGCCCATGGAGCCGGCTGCGATGCCGCCATCACCATTGATGCCGACGGGCAGCATGATCCCGCCGATGCCGAAAAAGTGCTGGCCGCCGCCACACGCAGGCCCTGCCTGGTCGTCGGCAGCCGCCAGGACATGCTGGCAAGCAGAAACGTTCCCTGGACCAGCAGGTTCGGCAGACACTTTTCCAACTTCTGGGTGTGGAGCGCAGGCGGTCCGCTGATTGCCGACAGCCAGTCGGGCTTCAGGCTCTACCCGCTTCCCGAGACCAGCACACTCGGGGTCAGGGCCAGGAGATACCAGTTTGAGGTGGAAGTGCTGGTCAAAGCCAGACAGCATGGCATCGACATCCGGGAAGCACCCATCACCGTCGTCTATCAGAAAGGCCCGGAAAGAGTCAGCCACTTCAAACCATGGGGCGACTTCTGGCGCAACAGCGCCACCTTCACCAGACTCATTTTTGCACGGATATTCAGGATCGGCCGGTAATGAAAACCTTTTGGTATACAACCCTCTTCACTTTTTCGAAGATCTGCGGTTCCTGGTTTTTCACTATCATGGCCCGCTGCATTGCCGCCGGCTACTTCCTTTTTTCCGGCATGGCACCGGAGAGCCGCAGGTTCTACGCCGCTCTGTATCCGAGTAGGAGCCGATGGCGCCACCTCTGCTGCGCCTTCCGCCAGTACCAGAATTTCACCACAATCCATTATGACCGTTTTCTCTCGGCGGCCGGGCGAAAAACAACACATACCTCGGAAGGATGGCAGCGGCTGGACACGGTTATCGGCAAAGAAGGCGGGATTCTTCTTATGTCGCACCTCGGCAACTGGGAAATGGCCGCCACCCTGTTACAACAGCAGCGCCGTGACCTTCGGCTGCTTCTCTACATGGGTGTGAAAGAAAAGGAGGGTGTCGAGAAAAAACAGAAAGAGGAACTGCGCAAATCGGGCGTAACCATAATCGGCGAAGAAGCAGACACCCCATCGCCTTTCTCGGCACTGGAAGGAATCCGCTTTCTCCGTTCCGGAGGCCTCGTCTCCATGACCGGCGACATGATCTGGCGGGCCGGTCAGCGGCGGCTGGCCGTTGATTTCCTCGGCCATCGGGCCTACGTTGCCAAAGCGCCTTTCGTATTCGCCCTTGTTTCTCAGGCGCCGCTGTTCGCCTTCTTTGCCTTCCGCGGTGGCAAGAACCACTACCATCTGCGGCTGTCCAAGCCCATAATCGTTGCCGCCGGCACGAAACAGCATAGAGAGGAGGTTCTGAGAGCGGCCGCCCAGGAGTACGCCGACATGCTCGAAGAAGCTCTTCGTCAGAATCCACTGGAGTGGTATCATTTCCAACGCTTCATCCACTCACAGGAGACAGCTTCGTGATCGCCTCCGCCGCGGCAGAAATCCACGGAACGGGTATTCAGGCTCCCCGTACTCCGTCAGAGAATAAGTTCTTTTGCAATCAGGTAAAAATGTGTAGTATCCTTTTCTGGCTCTCCGGATGCTTTACCGCAGCCTTCCCGAGAGTCGGGATCCATGCCCGATGCAGCTTCCTTGCCCTAGAAGGGTATACCATCACAAACTCCTATTCGGGTTAGCTTTTTACTGCTATTTCATTATGACCAGAGACCAATTACACGACACCATACTGCAGATCCTCACCGAGGACTTCGAGTTCGAAAATCCGGCACTTGACGATAATCTCCGTGACGACCACGGTTTCGACAGCATCGATGCCATTGAACTGCTGGGCAAGATCGAAGGGTTTCTCGGCCTCACTCTTACCCGGGAGGAAAAGGAACAGGCAATGACAATCAGGACCATCAATGACATTCTCGATTATATTGAAAAGATCCAGCTCCAGAGAGCCTCATAAACCGGTCCACTGCCCATGAAACGTCGCGTTGTCATCACCGCCAGTTCCGCCATAACCCCCATTGGCTATGCCAAAGAAGATATTATCGACCATCTGCGCCAGGGCAAGTCCGGCGTCCGCCCCCTGGTCGATGACGGGCTGCTGACCAGGCATATTCACTCCCATGTCTTCGGCACGGTCGACTATGTCATCGACTACGGCTTCAAACGCCAGGACCGGAAGACCATGGGCCCGGTCGCCTATTACGCCTGTCAGGTAGCCAAGGATGTACTCGAGCGTTCTGGCTTGAGCCGGGAATTCATCACCTCCGGCCGGCTTGGCGTGGCCTTCGGCTCGACCCACGGCAGTCCCACGGTCCAGCGCACTATATACAAAACCTTCTTTGGCGATCTGGAAAACAGCTTCTCCTCCATCGGCGCCGTCGACTATCTGCGCTCCATGGTACACACCACGGCGGTGAACATCACCAGAATGTTCGGCATCACCGGCCGGATAATCTCCTCGTCGACGGCCTGCACCACCAGCTCTCAATCCATCGGCTATGGCTACGAGATGATCAAGTACGGCATGCAGGACGCCATGCTCTGCGGCGGCGCCGACGAATACGCCACCACCACCGTCGCCGTCTTCGACAATCTGCTGGCCTGTTCCGTCAAATACAATGATACCCCCCACCGCACTCCCCGTCCCTTCGACGCCGACCGCGACGGACTGGTGGTGGGCGAGGGCGGCGGCGCCGTCTTGCTCGAAGAGTATACTGCGGCCAAGAAACGCGGGGCGACGATACTTGGTGAAATCATCGGATTTTCCTGCAATAACAACGGCGGTGATCTCATACTTCCCAATCTCGACGGCATTCGCACCACCCTGCAGCTGGCCCTGGATGACGCCGCTATCGATGCCGCATCGGTGGACTTTATCAGCGCCCACGCCACGGCAACGAAGATGGGAGACGTCATAGAAGCCCAGGCCATCGACGCGGTCTACGGAGGGCATCCCTATGTCACCGGCCTCAAAAGCTATATGGGCCACACCATGGGGACCTGCGGCGTCATCGAACTCATCCTCACCCTGTATATGATGGAGCAGAATTTTCTGGCCCCAACCTTGAACCTTGAAAAAATCGACGAACGTTGCAGCATGCTGCGCCACACCCCGGAGGTCATTGACAGCAGAACGGTCATAGCGGCCATCCAGAATTTTGCCTTCGGCGGAGTCAACACCTGCCTGCTTGTAAAAAATGGCAAAAACCTCGACTGATAGACACTCTTTTCTCCGCTGGCCGGAGCGGTTGATAGATCTCGGCGTCACCCTTGCCTGCTGGGCCTGGTTCACCTGCGGTTATGTTCTCTTCTATTCCTGGAGATATGCAGCAGCCGCCATTACCCGCAGCAACTGCGAAGAGCAGTTCCAGCGGCTCAACTGCCTCTTCTTCCGTTCCTTTTTTCGCCTGGTGAGAGCAACGGCTCCCAGTCATGCCATCGCCATCGACGAGGGCGTCGCCACCCTCAAGGGTGCCGTGGTGATCAGCAACCACCTCTCCTATCTCGATCCGCTGCTGCTGGTCTCACTGTATGAAAGACACAGGACCATCGTCAAATCACGGTTTTTCAGCGTTCCCATCTTCGGCTGGGTCTTAGGCAAGTCCGGCTATCTGCCGGATCAGGGCCGGGGCGGCAGGGCCACTATGATGATTGAGCAAATGGAGAGCATGGAAGTGTTTTTTCAACAGGGAGGCAACCTCTTCGTCTTTCCCGAAGGAACGAGAAGCCGAAGCGGCGAGGTGGGCGAAATGCAGCGGGGAGCCTTGAAAATCGCCCGGCTTTTCCAGGTCCCTGTCTGCGTGCTTAAAATCAGCAACAGCCACAGACTGTTTCCTCCCGACAAATTTTTGTTCAACAGCCGCATCGACAATACCATCGAGGTACGTCTTGTTGACCGCATCGAACCTCAGGATTTGATTCTCCGGCCGGAGGACGATTCGATCGAGCAACGCCTGCGGCGGGCCTTCGAAACCACAAGAACAGTAAGTACCAGCGAATCTCGCTGACAACTCCGAAGTCGGATCTCATTCACCGAAACAGAGCAACATCAGAGCATATTATGAACACTCAACCAACACTCACTCTCACCGGAGACGATCTGAGCTACAAGGATATAGTCGCCATCGGCATCGGCGAGGTCAACGTTGCCCTGGCAGAAAACTCGCTAGCGCGCTGCCGGGCCTCGCGCCGCTACCTGGAAGAGGCCATCGATCAGAAGAAAATCATCTACGGAGTCAACACTTCCTACGGGCCGATGTGCAACAAGATCATCAATGATCGCGATATCGAGACTCTGCAGAACAACCTGATCATCTCGCATGCCGCCGGCCTTGGTGAACCCCTCCGGCCGTCCATCTCCCGGGCAATCCTGGCCGTCAGGCTCAATACGCTGGTCAAGGGCTACTCCGGAGTGCGCACCGCCCTGCTCGACCTGATGGCCGCCATGATCAACCGCGGTCTCATTCCCTATATTCCCGAAAACGGCAGCGTCGGTGCCTCGGGAGACCTCATCCATCTCGCTCACATGTCGCTGGCCATTATCGGCAAAGGCAAGGTCTATTACCGGAATCAGCTCGTCACTGCCGAGGAGGCCTACCAGCGCTGCGGCCTGAGCCCGCTGACACTCAGCTATAAGGAGGGGCTGGCCCTGATGAACGGTACGGCCGCCATGACCGCCATCGCCGCCTTCAGCCTGTACGGTGCGGAAAAGCTCTACAACGTCGCCTGCGTCAACGCCGCCTTCGCCGTGGAGATATTCGGCGGCATTGACGACGCCTTCGATGAAGATCTTCACCGGGTCAAACCGCATCCCGGGCAGCTTCATGCGGCCGAAACCATCAAGAAACTCTATAGAGGTACCGGCAACATCACTCTTCGCGAGGAGATGCATGAAAAAATACGCAGTCAGAACAAGAGCGATGTCTCCGTCTACGAAACCAACATCAACGTTCAGGATGTCTACTCCATCCGCTGCACGCCCCAGGTTCTGGCACCTGTACGCGAAGCCATCGATTTCGTCAGGCAGACCATTGAAACCGAGGCCAATTCCTCCAACGACAACCCCATAATCATCCCCGAGAAGAACAAGATCATCCACGGCGGCAATTTCCACGGCCAGAGCATCAGTTTTGCCATGGACGCCCTCTGCATTGCCATCTCGACGCTGTGCAATCTTTCCGAGAGAAGAACCAATAAATTGCTGGACAAGAGTCTCAACGAAGGATTGCCGGAACACCTGATTCCCGGTGAGGTTGGTTTGACCATGGGATTCATGGGAGCGCAGTATCTGGCCACCTCATCCACCGCCGAGAACCGCGGCCTGGCAGCGCCGATGAGCGTCAACACCATCAGCTGCAACGCCTCGAACCAGGATGTGGTCTCCATGGGCACCGTCGCCGCCCGCAAGGCCCTCCGCCTGATCAGCAACGCCAAGCATATTCTCACCCTCGAAATTCTGGCCGATCTGC
Organism: uncultured Desulfobulbaceae bacterium; assembly: GCA_937132035.1. GTDB lineage: Bacteria > Desulfobacterota > Desulfobulbia > Desulfobulbales > Desulfocapsaceae > Desulfopila_A. The sequence continues at coordinate 7,520 of CAKZOA010000035.1, forward strand.
AGGCGCTCTCCTTTCGCAACAGCGACAAACTTGGCTCCGCCACCGGCAGGATATACGGGCTTCTCCAGGAACATTTCGAGGTATACGACAACTCCCGTATATTTCATGATGATCTGGTTAAATTCCGCAACCTGCTGTTCTCCAGTAAGCTCTTCGACGATCTCGATGACATTTTCTCCGGCCCAGCCCATGACAACTCTTGAAAAACTCTATTGTGTCTTCGCCATAGCCTTTGCTCTGGCCTTTCTCACCGTTCTCTACCTGATACCGGAAACGCGGCAGTTGAGTATTCTTCTGCCCGCGGGCCTTGTCGCCATAGCCGTCAACATCGGTTTGATATTCACCGTACTGCGCGATATTCTCTGCCGTCGCTTCGCAACACCAACCGCACGCTATCTCTGGCTTGCCGTCATCCTGCTTTTCTGGCCGGCGGTGCTCTATTATCTGCCCCGCCATGGTTTTCGTAAACGGAAATAGTCCGTGCAATCTCTGCTGTGGCTGAGCTCTCCTGCAGGCCGACGATAAGACTGTATATGGATCAGCCGGTCCCCTCAGAGAGAGGCGGGGCCACGGCTTGTCCCTCTTTTCGCAGAGCAGGTGTAAATCTTGCTTTTCTCGAAAAAAGGAAATAGATTCGCATTATCTACACAGACACTGTAGAGAAAAATTCACGGCCAGAAGCTTTCTGGTCGTGAGACAACATCGGCGATAGTGCCAAACAATCATCCCTCTTCTCGGGGAGCGATCTCCAGCAACACACCGGAAGGAAAAAGAAATCAGATAAAAAATGGCAGTGATAACCGGAATGGGTATATGTTGCGGCGCGGGCAGCAGGCTCGAATCCGTCTGGAAGAGCCTGCTGGATCACCAGGTGTGTTGCACGCAGCCGCAAGAGAATTTTTTTCCACCACATCAGTCCTCTCCCCTTTTCACCGTCCAAGAAGACAATCCCCTCGCCGTAATCAACTCCCTCTGGAGGACGCAACTGCAGCAGCAACCGCTCAGAGACATCAACCGGACCACTGCTCTGGCCCTGCTGGCCGCTACGCAGGCACTTGAACAGTCACAGATCGGAGCTTCTGAGATACGGCGGAAACGACTCGGCATCGTCGTCGGCACCACCGTCGGCTGCACCTTTCACAATGAAGACTACTATCTCGCCTGGAAGACAGGCCAGGACCAGGACGTCGGCCGCGTTCTCGCCTATATCGACAGCAATATCGCCGCCAGGCTTCACGCCATTCTCGGCACCTCCGGGCCTCGCGCCGTCGTCACCTCTGCCTGCACATCGGCAACCGATGCCATAGGTCTGGCCCATCTGTGGCTCGAAAACGATCTCTGCGACGTGGCGCTTGCCGGAGGCTGCGACGAAATCTCGCGGTTCGCCTGTCACGGCTTCAGCAGTTTGAAACTGCTGTCACCGGCACCCTGCCGCCCCTTCGACCGGGACAGACAGGGACTGAACATAGGTGAAGGAGCGGGTATTCTGGTCATGGAAAGCACAGGCCATGCAGCCGCCAGAGGCGGTCGTGTACTCGGAAAGGTACTGGGATACGGCTGCGCCAGCGATGCCTATCATCCCACCGCTCCCCATCCGCAAGGTCTCGGACTGCAGCGGGCCGTAGTCCAGGCGCTTGCTGCAGCCGGTATATCCCTGGACGACATTGCCTATATCAATGCCCACGGCACCGGCACCAGGACCAACGATCTGGCAGAACTCACCGCCTTGCAGCACCTGGGGCTCACGGCCGATAACCCGGCCATTATCCAGTCTAGCAAAGGACTCACCGGTCACACTCTAGGCGCCGCCGGTGGCATCGAGGCGGTCATAACCCTCCAGTCGCTGCACTCTCAATACGCCCCTGGCACAACGGGCTGCACGCACCCGGACCCCGACCTGCCGTTGCCGGTTCTCACTGAAAACGACGGCTGCACTCTTCATGGCTGCAGAGCATTGAATCTGTCGCTGGCCTTTGGCGGCGGCAACTCCGCTTTGGTTCTGGAGGCAAGCGCATGAGTGTCTACATCGCCGCAGCCGCCTACGCCGATGTCGAGATGCATGACGGCGGCTTTCTTGCCAGGGAGTTGAGACGAGCCGATGATTTCATCCGCTACGGGGCTCTGGCCATCCTGGCGCTGCAACGTCGTCTGCCAGGTAAAACCGGTCAATTCGAAGACCATTGCGGACTCTTCCTCGGAACCGCCCACGGTCCGATGACCACCACCTTCCGGGTGCTCGACCAGATGCTGGCCGAAGATCCGGTATCACCGACGCTCTTCTCCCAGTCGCTGTTCAATGCCGCCGCCGGCCAGCTGGCTCAGATTTTCCGGTTGCTGGGTCCAGCCTTTACGGTCACGGATTTCGCCTTTCCTTTTTTTCAGTCACTGCAGCAGGCGTGCTGCGCACTTGAAAGCGGGGCTGTCTCCACCTGCCTGGTGCTGCAGGTGGAGAGCTATTCGCCGCTTCTCGTCGATGCCGGAAGCAAAGATGATCCGGCGGCAGCTCCCCTGCCGCCGGGCGCCTGCGCCCTGCTGCTCGCGGGCAGGCCTGCCTCCAGCAAAAGTTGGCATATCGACAAATTCCGCCTCAATCTTCAGCAGGCATCGCCGCACACTCTTCTCCATGAGCACGAAAGCATGACCATCAATGATGCGACCTACCATAGGGGATCACTGGGAAATTGCCGGCAACTCATCGACTGTATCGTCAGCAGCAAAATCAGCGGCCTTGACGTCCGGCTTCAGGCAGAGTATGGGGAGGTGGAGCTGCGCCTCTCCCTATGACAACGATTTCCGGCGCAGGTCCGCCTCACTTCGGGGCAGACGCTTTGATCAGTTTCCAGACACAGGGATTTCGCTCCCCTACGATGTACACCTCAACAACTCAAACCCCATGAATCAACACGACGGCAAGAATCTCAAACTGCCCATAGCTGCAAGGGAGTTGCTCCAACACCGACCGCCGATGCTGCTCATCGACCGGCTGCTCGACCGTGACAACGGTAGAGCCACGGCTTCAGCCGAGATCGGTGCGACCAGTATATTCTGCACCGGTAAAAACAACGTTTTGCCGGAATACTTTATAGAGGTCATCGCCCAGACAATGGCCGCGGCCAACGGATACGATGGTCTGGCCAAGCAGTCCGGCCCCAAAGCCGGCTTTATCGTCGGCATCGACGGTTTCAGCCTCGACGCTCAGGTATCTGCGCCTGCAGAATTTATCATCACGGTGGCCACAACCATGGAGTTCGGTACCATGAAAGTGATGACAGGCGAGGTTCTGCTGGACTCGACGCCAATCGCCTCGGCAGAGGTAAAGGTCTGGGAACAGCCGGAGAGCGAGTAGCAGAATGGAGGTCACAACATTCACTCCCCTTACATTTCTTCTGCACATACACTTATGACACATTCATTCGAAGAAGCCATTGCCGCCTGCGTTGGCGGCGTGGAAACAGCTGAAGCAGAGGATGGGTGCCTGCAGGTTCGGGCCACCGCCAGATTTCCAGAATCGTTTGTCGGCTTTGCCGGACATTTTCCCAAAGCTCCGGTGCTGCCCGCTATTGTCCAACTAGCCGCCGTCCGTTTGCTGGTTGAACAGACAGTGCAGCAGCATCTTGAAGGTGAACGGTTCAGCCGGACTAAATTCAGGGGCATGGTCGGACCGGCAGAGGATATTTTCTTCCAGCTGAAGATCGACGGTACAAGTGACGGCTGGCAGGGAAAATTCAAAATCACCTCCGAGGCTATGACGACAATCTCCAGCGGCAGCTTCGCCTTCACGACGGTCTCGGCATAAATATCATGGCACGCAAAAAGTATTTTCCCGTGGACGAGAAGGCGCCGCCGCCTCTTAGGGCAACTGCCGTCAGAAGGGTACGCTTCGAAGAAGTCGACACCATGCAGGTGGTCTGGCACGGCCGCTATCCCAGCTACTTCGAAGATGCCCGCACCGCCTTCGGCGACAAACACGGCCTCTCCTATGCCACTTTTATCCGTCACCGGGTGATGGCGCCGATTGCCAAGATGCATATAGATTACGCCGCACCGCTTCGTCTTGATGACAATCTGGAGATAGAAGCGATGCTGCATTGGAACGAGGCAATGCGTCTTGATTTCTCCTATAGAATACGAAACGGCACGGGAAAAATCTGCGCCACCGGCTATACCGTCCAACTGCTGACCGAAATCGACGGCACGGTCGTTTTCATCCCGCCTCCGTGGATGAAGGAATTCCGTGAGAAATGGCGCCTGGGAGAATTTGCAGGCTGAGTGGCCACGATTTTTTTTACCGCATCCGCCAGTTACCTTCTTGACACAATGTTTTTTCCAAAGTAGATTAGCTTTCTTTGGATTTCTACAATGTGTTTATTTCTGCCTTTTTACCCGGGAACACTAAGGCAGGTGGTATACATGTGTTTACAGTACGGGGACAATAGCGTATTGGGGGCAGCTGCCGCCAATCCTCCCGCAGTCCTCAAGACAGGAAAGAGATACTATGTTTGAAAACCTGACAGACCGGCTGGAAGGTGTTTTCAAGAAGCTTCGCGGCCACGGCATCCTCACCGAAGAAAATATCGAAGAGGCTATGCGCGAAGTGCGGATGGCCCTTCTGGAAGCCGATGTTAACTTCAAGGTCGCCAAGGATTTCGTCGCATCCGTCACCGAAAAGGCGGTCGGCAGGGAAGTCTCGCACAAACTCTCTCCGGGCCAGCAGGTCATCAAAATAGTTCACGACGAACTGGTGGAACTGCTCGGCGGTTCCACTGAACAGATACGTCTGGACGGCAAACAACCTGTCATCATCATGATGGCCGGGCTTCAAGGATCCGGTAAAACAACCACATCCGGCAAGCTCGCCAGGATGCTCAAGGAAAAGGGACGTAAACCTTTTCTGGTGCCCGCCGATGTCTACCGGCCTGCTGCCATCGAGCAGCTGCAGATACTCGGCGATCGTCTCGACATCCCGGTCTACCCCTCCACCACCGGCATGAAACCGACGGCCATCTGCAACCAGGCCGTCACCGAAGCCAGAAACCAGGGATATGACACCCTGATAATCGACACCGCCGGCCGTCTCCATGTCGATGAAGACATGATGAGTGAACTCAAAGAGGTGCAGGTCGCCGTCGAGCCTTCCGAGGTGCTCTTCGTCGCCGATTCGATGACCGGACAGGATGCCGTCACCGTCGCCGACAAGTTCAATCAGGACCTGGAAATCTCCGGCGTCATCCTTACCAAGATGGAAGGCGACGCCAGGGGCGGTGCAGCGCTGTCGATCAAAAACGTTACCGGTAAACCGATCAAATTCGTCGGTACCGGCGAAGCCCTGGACGCCCTGGAAGTCTTTCACCCTGACCGGGTCGCCTCCAGAATTCTCGGTATGGGCGATGTTCTCACCCTTATTGAGAAAGCCGAAGCCGTCGTCGACAAGAAAAAAGCCGACACGCTCGCCAAGAAACTGAAGAAAAGCCAGTTCTCCCTGGAGGACTTTCTCGACCAGATTCAGCAGATCAAGAAGATGGGCTCCATCGAGCAGATCATGGGAATGATTCCCGGCATCAACAAGATGAAACAGCTCAAGGATGCCCCCAAACCTGACGAGAAGGAACTGGGCAAGACCGAGGCCATTATTCGGTCGATGACACTCAAGGAACGTCGTGATCATCGCATAATCAACGCCAGCAGGCGCCAGCGTATAGCCAATGGTTCCGGCACAAGCGTCGCCGACGTCAACAGGGTCTTGAAAAGTTATACGGCAATGCTGAAAATGATGAAGAAAATGCGCGGTAAACCCGGATTCGCTTCGGGTAAAAAACGCAGAAAAGTTCCCAAGGGTCTCAAGCGTTAACAGTAGCGTTCATACAGATTTTTTTTACATTCTTTTCCATATTTATTACTCTAAACGGAGGGTTTACCTGGAATGGCAGTTCGTATCCGATTAACTAGACTAGGCAGAAAGAAAAAACCTTTCTATCGTATTATCGTTGCAGACAGCGAGTGCAAACGCGATGGAAAATTCCTCGACATTGTCGGTACCTATGATCCTCTGCAGAAACCCGCTGCCGTAAAGATCGACAATGACAAGCTGCAGGACTGGCTTGGCAAAGGCGCCGTGCCGACAACGACGGTAAAAAGCCTTATCAAAAATAACGTGGTGAGTGAGTAGGGTCGCCGATGCATGAACTGGTAGCGCATATTGCCCGGTCGCTTGTCGATAAGCCCGACGACGTCGAAACCGTCGAACGCGAAGAAGAAGACACGGTCACCATCGAGCTTACCGTCTCCCAGGAAGATCTGGGCAAGGTCATAGGTAAGCAGGGCCGTACCGCCCGAGCGATGCGGACACTGCTTGCGGCGGCGGCAGACAAGGAAGGCAAGAAGACACGCCTGGACATCCTCGAATAAGAGGAGCAGCAAGGCCATGGCCGATGTTTTTACTTTCCCGGAAGATCAATTTCTTCTGGTGGGAAAGATCACCAAACCTCACGGACTGAAAGGAGAGGTCAAGGTGTTTGCCTACTCCGAGGACCCCGCTCAACTGGTACAGTACAAACGAACCGTACTGGTGGATAGCGGCGGACAACTATCGTCGGAACATGTTGTCGAGCGGGCCAGAGCGCAGGACAGAGGGGCCATTCTCAAGCTCGACGGCATTGACAACCGGGATGAGGCGCAACGGCTGCAGGGCAGCGGCATGCTCGTGTACCAGGAGGATCTGCCGGCTGCAGAAGATGATGAGTATTACTGGTACCGGCTTCACGACCTGCCGGTAGAGACCGCCGAGGGCCAATATCTTGGACGCGTGGTCTCAATTTTCTCCAACGGCGCCCAGGACATCATGGTAGTTCGCAGCGGCCAATCGGAGTATCTCATCCCGCTTATCGATTCGGTCATCAAGGAGCAGACAGAAGATGGTGTAGTCATTACACCGCCCCCGGGGCTCCTGGAAATAAATGCCGGGGAACATGAATAGAGGGGATCTCCCCCGATGATTTTTGACATACTGACCATTTTCCCGAATCTGTTGGAATCGCCACTGAACGAGTCGATCATCCGCAGGGCACGGCAGCAGGGCAGCATCGCTATCAATATTACAAATATACGCGATTTTGCCACCGACAAGCACACCATGACCGACGACCGGCCCTTCGGCGGCGGCGAGGGAATGGTTATGAAGCCGGAGCCGCTCTCCGCTGCCCTCAAAAGCGTCACCAGGATATGTGCCGCTCCACCGGTGGTGCTGCTGACGCCCCAGGGCAGGACCTTCTCGCAGGAGAGGGCCAGAGAACTGGCCGACGAACAGCAGCTGATACTCATATGCGGCAGATACGAAGGCGTCGATGAACGTTTTCGCAGGCTCTACGTCACCGATGAGTTGTCCATCGGCGATTTTATCCTTACCGGTGGTGAGTTGGCTGCACTGGTCATAATCGATGCGGTAACGAGGCTGCTGCCTGGCGTTCTTGGCTGTGCCGCATCGGCAGAGAACGATACCTTCAGCAGAAACCTGCTCAAGCACCCGCAGTATACGCGCCCGCGGGTATTCGAAGACCTCGAGGCACCGGCCGAGCTTTTGTCAGGCGATCACCGGCGTATCGAGGAGTACCGTTTTTTGGCTTCGGTCAGAAGGACACTGGCCAGGCGCCCGGAGTTGTTGAATCGCGAGGTTTTCTCGGCGGAAGAAAAACATCTGCTGAGAAAGAACGGCCTCTATGAGGCCATAGAGAAGCACAGGGACGCAGAAGGTTCATGCAGGAAATAGAGAGGAACCGGGTCGCCATTGCTCTGATCCATCATCCGGTTCTGGGCAGGAAGGGAGAAACAATAGGTTCGGCCGTCACCAACCTCGACCTGCACGACATTGCCCGGATAGCCCGGACCTACGGCATTGCCCGATACTTCGTGGTCACACCGTACGACGACCAGCAGAAACTGGTGACGGAAATTTTGGCGCACTGGCAGAGCGGTCACGGCTCGACATACAATCCTGCGCGCAAAGAGGCATTCAGCGTGGTGGAAATGGCAAAATCACTCGATGAGGCCATCGCCGCCATGACGAATATGTTCAAACGCAAACCGGCACTTGTTACGACCAGTGCCAACACTCAGAAAAGCAGCGTGGACTACGTTCAGGCGCGACACCGAATCAACGGGGGTGAACCGACCCTGCTGGTTTTCGGTACCGCCCATGGTCTTGCTGCCGAGGTAACCAGCAGGGCGGATTACACTCTGCCCGCCATAAGCGGAAGGACGGGATACAACCACCTTTCGGTACGCTCGGCCGCAGCCATCATCTGCGACAGGCTCCTGGGTGAGGCAATCAATTGATGTTCAAAGAAGCACAACTATAAACGTTAAAAAAAACAGAAGAAATGCTATGAGTTCTATTATCTACAAAATCGAAGAAGAGCAACTGCGACAGGATATTCCGGAATTCAGGCCGGGGGACACCGTCAAGGTCCATATCCGCATCATCGAGGGAAGCAAGGAGCGTGTACAGATTTTCCAGGGCGTCGTCATCAAGCGTAAACGCGGCACCATGGACGCCTCCTACACCGTTCGCAAAATCTCCCATGGTGTTGGCGTCGAGAAGACCTTCGCTCTGCACAATCCGCGGATTGAAAAAATCGAGGTTGTCTCCCGCGGTCGTGTGCGCAGATCCCGACTGTTCTATCTGCGCAGCAGAAGAGGCAAGGCCGCGAGAATTCGCGAACGTTCAACCCGTTAAGATGGGTTTGTTCCGGGGAGAGTGCCACCATCGGTGTCGGCATCTCCCTGAGGCATAACACAGACGAGACAGGTGTCTTCACTCTTTAATATTCTGCCGCCTGATCACGACAATTTCCAATTCGAGAGGAAATTGCACCGTCGCGGCTACACCTGCGTTGCCGGCACCGATGAAGTCGGCAGGGGGCCTCTTGCCGGACCGGTTGTGGCAGCCTGCGTCTCATTACCGCCGGAATGCGACCCCAGTCCGTTCGTCGACTCCAAAAACACCACGCATCAACAACGACTCAAGCTGGCGTGTCTCATACATGAAAACGGCGCGGCCATAGGAATTGGTGTCGTCTCGCACAAGCGAATCGATGACATCAATATTCTTCAGGCCTCTCTGCTGGCCATGAAGCTTGCCGTCTACCATCACACTGCCACAGCCCTCAGACCCGACTATCTCCTGGTCGACGGTAAGTTTGAAGTACCGCTGCAGATCGCCCAGCAGGCAATCATCAAAGGTGAGTCCTACAGCGGCTCCATCGCCGCCGCCTCGATTATAGCCAAACTCTACAGGGATGCGTTGATGAACACTCTGCACCAGAAATATCCCCGCTACGGTTTTTGCCATAATAAAGGCTATGCCACCCGATTCCACCGACGGGCCATAGCCGAGCACGGCCCATGCCCGGTGCACCGGCTGAGCTTTAAAGGAGTGCGGGAATTTGTCCTCTAAAAGAATACTGCTGGGTAAAACGGGCGAAAACCAGGCCTGCCGCTTTCTGCAAAAGAAAGGATACTGCATTGTTCAGACCAATTACCGCACCAGATGCGGGGAGATAGACATTATTGCCAAGCAGGGGCCTGTTCTGGTATTTATTGAGGTCAAGACCAGACGAAGCAGCTCTTTCGGTTCCCCTCTGCTGGCCGTTACCGCAAAAAAACAGCGCCAAATCAGCATGGTCGCCCAAGAATACCTGAGTAGAAACAACCTCTTTGATACCGATGCCCGTTTTGACGTCGTCGGCATGAGTATTGGTGCAGCAGACCATGTGAAGATCGAACATATCGAAAACGCCTTTGAACTCAGCTACGGCCACTAAATGAAGCATTTCACTTCCCGCAGGCAGAATGAACACGGCAGGCCGACGATCGGTATTACCATGGGATGCCCAGTGGGCATAGGTCCGGAGATCATCCTCAAGTATTATCAGGAAGCCGGAGGCGACGGCAGCTGCAACTGTATAGTCATAGGCGACCGCAGCGTTCTCGAAGGGACGGCGGCAAGCCTCAATACCGACATCCGCTGCTATTCATGGAAGCCTGGTCAGGCTCTCAAAAAATCGGGTATCGCCGTGTATGAAGTCTCCACTCTCGCCTTCGATACTCTTCGATGGGGGCAGCCAACAGCCGAAACCGGCAAAGCCATGGCAACCGCCATAATAGAGGCGGTTGGCCTCTGCCGTCAGGGGCACCTGGCCGCCATGGTCACCTGCCCCATTTCCAAGATGGCCCTGCAGCAGGCCGGCTATAGATATCCCGGTCACACGGAGATGCTCGCCGATCTCACCGGCGATGATTCCTTTACCATGATGATGGCCGGACCGAAACTGCGGCTTACCCTGGTCACCATCCACTGCGCCTTCAAAGACATACTGGCTCAAATGGACACGGCCGCCATACTGCAGCGCATCGAACTGACCCATTTCTCGCTCCTCAAGGATTTTGCCCTGCACCGTCCCAAAATCGCCATAGCCGGCATTAATCCCCATGCTGGTGAAAACGGCGTTATCGGCTCGGAGGAGGAAACCGTTATCGCCCCGGCGGTGGAGGCAGCCAGGCAGCTGGGCATTGATGCCCAGGGCCCCTTTCCTGCCGACACGGTCTTTCTCAAAGCCGCCGCCGGCCGATTCGACGCGGTGGTCTGCATGTATCACGACCAGGGATTGATCCCTTTTAAACTGCTGCATTTCAGCGACGGCGTCAATGTCACCATTGGCCTTTCCATCGTCCGGACCTCCGTGGATCACGGCACTGCCTACGATATCGCCGGGCAGGGCACGGCCAGCGCAGAGAGTCTCAGTGCCGCCGTCTCTCTTGCAGCTGAAATAGCGGCAAACCGAGCGACAAATGAGGCAGGCCGATGAGCAATCAACCCAAACCCCCTCCACAGCACGAAGGGGTACTCATAGTTTTCGAGGGAATCGACGGCACCGGCAAATCCACCCAGCTGCAGCTGCTGGCAGAATACCTGCGACAGCATGGGCACACCGTCGTTACCACCAAAGAGCCCACCGAAGGAACATACGGACGCCAAATCCGGGAACTCTACCGCAATCGCGCTACAGTCACCCGGGAAGAGGAGCTGGAAATGTTTCTTCGCGATCGCCGCGATCATGTCAACACGGTGCTTGACCCGGCGCTTTCCCGGGGAGCAATTGTTCTCTGCGACCGCTATTACCTCTCGACCATGGCGTATCAGGGAGCCGCCGGCATGGATATTGCCGACATTGCTGCAAAAAACGATTTTGCCCCTCCACCCGATCTGGCCTTTATCTTTCAGCTGCGTCCCGAGTCTTCCATCGCCAGAATCACTGAACACCGTGGTGAAGTGCCCAACGATTTCGAACAGAAGGATTATCTCAAAAAGGTGGAAAAGATTTTCAATTCGCTTCCTTTTTCGTATATTGAATATATAGATGCAGATCACTCCATCGACACGGTACAGCGCACGGTGCGACAGTTGGTCGACTGGTATCTTTCAGCGGGCACAGCGAAAAGATGAAACACACAGGAACTCTCCTCTCATCGTCTCTGGCCATCCTCCTGGCTCTGCTGATCACCGGCTGTGCCGGTGAAACTCCACCACCGGCGACTATCGACAGCGCCGTCACGCCCCAGACAGAGTCTTTGGACTCATCCTGTTCCTATTTCTACTTTCTCTGGGGCAGCAATGCCGAATACGATGAGCGCTATGGGGAAGCTCTGGAAGCCTACGAAAAGGCCGCCATTTGCGATCCTGAGGCCGAGTATATCGCCGAAAAAATACCTGTTCTTCTCATCCAGCTGGGGAGGCTCGAGGAAGCCGCCGCCTTGCTTGAAAGCTACATCGAAGGGCGTCCCGAAAAGACGCTGCAAAGATTCATACTGGCTCGCCTGAAAATTCAACAGGGCCAGGAAGACGAAGCCATAGAACTCTACCGCCAGGCACTGAATATCGAGCCGGATAATAACACCATACGGCTTCGTTTGGGGTTGCTCTACAGCAAAAAGGGCGAATTTGAAGCCGCCGAAAGAATATTCAAGACCATTCTCGAACACAACGAGGAGTCCTATTTCGCTCTGCTCTACCTGGCACGAATGTATGCACAATCCGGGGAGTTGACAAAAGCCGAACAGTACTATCAACAGACTCTGAAGCTCAACTGGTCACGTGAGCTTTCCTACGAAATCGCCGATTTTTATACTCTGCGCAAAGATTTTGACAAGGCCCAGAAAATATACCAGCTGGTTCTCGAAAGAGACAAAAATGACGAGCGGGCCGCCCTGGGAATGGTCCAGACCTATCTGTTTCTCGAAAAAGGAGAATCGGCACTGCAGGAACTCGACAGAATACGATCTTTGAGCAACACCCCCGAAAGAATCGATCTGGTCAGATCGCAGATACTCATCAACCTTGGTGAAAACGAACGGGCCAAAACTCTTCTCACCGCGTTGCTGGAAAAAAACACCCTGGCCCACGCCAACTATCTCCTCGGTATTATTTACTACGAAGAGTCACACTATGAAGATGCCGACGAACAGCTGCGGCGTATACCCCCATCAGCGCCGGAATACCGAGACGCATTAATGCTGCGGGTGCGTATACTGGAAGAGTCAGGCGAGAGCGAGCGGGCTGTGGAAGTGCTCGAAAAGGCTCTTGCCTCCGACGAGTCACGGCAACCGGAGTTTTTTTCCTGGCTGGCGGCAATCCTTCGAGAAAACGGTAAACCGGAGAAAGCCTCTGAAGTACTGGAGAAAGGCGTCGGCATGTACAACGAAAACGAAGACCTTCTCTACGAATACGCCATACTCCAAGAAAGGGTGGGTAACCATATCCTGGCCATGGAACTCATGGAAGAAATCCTCTCTCTCAATCTCAACCACGCCGACGCCCTCAATTTTATCGGCTACAGCTGGGCGGACCGCAATGTTAAACTGGAAAAGGCCTACGAGTACATCAGCAAAGCCCTGGAGCTCAAGCCCAACAGCGGGTATATCCTCGATAGTCTCGGATGGATTTACTATCGTCTCGGCGAGTTGGAAAAAGCACTCGCAGCACTTGAAAAAGCCGCAACTATAGAGCCAGAAGACCCCTATATCATAGAACATCTTGGCGACATTCACCGGGCTATGGACAACGACGAACAGGCCCTTTACTACTACAGGAAGTCACTGGATCTCGATAATGGCGACGAACACCGACAGACAATCCGGGAGAAAATCGATGCCATCCAGCAGCCGTAAACGGCTTGTCATTCCGGCGATCCAGCTTGTGTTGCTCCTTATCATAGGCGGCTGCGCCCAGAAACCATGGCAGGAGCCAGTTCTCGATAAACAGGAGCAGCAGATGCGGGGGCTGGTTTTGCGGATGCTGGAAAAACAGTCTCTGTGCTCATGCTGCATCGATGGGGAGATTGCCGCTACTTGGGACTCCGCGGTCGATACCGGCGGCTTGAACGGGTATCTCCAGGTTTTCCTGCCCTCATCACTCAAACTGGTTGCGATCAACCCTCTGGGCCAGCCGCTCTTCGCCCTGACCACTGACGGCGAACATTTCCAGGCCATCGATGCGGTTAAGGGGGTTTTCAAGCATGGAAAAGCGGCAAGCTTTGTCAGAAGAAATTCCCTGCCGACGACGATTACGCACGAACAGTGGGGTAACTGGTTGACGGGCAGGCTGGGTTCGGCGGCCGAAAAGCCTGCAGCCCTGTTTCACGATGAGGCCTCGCGCGGGATCTGGGTGGAAGTGGACATGGAGCATAGCCGGCACTTCTCCAAAGAATATCTTCTCCTCGACCCGGAAAAAGGTCTCCTTCTGGAAAGGGCTGTCTTCGACAAAAAGGACAGAGAAACGGTCAGTATCATCTACAGCGACTGGACTGAAACAGGAGGCTGCATGCAACCCACAGCCATGGAAATCCAGACAAATGAATATGGGACCACCATCTCCATTGCCCTGAAAGAGATTGTCACCGATATTGTGTTTACCGATGAAACTTTTTACCTGAAAATGCCACCCAACTATCTTCGCCAGTACTATCCATGACCATTTATGCGATCCGCAGCCCCGATCAGGAAGACGGAGATTATTCCTGCTTGCCAAGACTGCTTATAACTACTACGAAGAGGTTGTCTTCCTTGAAGAATACCTGCTTTACATCGTAGTTGAAGCCCTCGCTCAGATCAAGAACCACCCGGACTTTTGCCGGATCGCTGAATTTTTCCACCCGGACTTTTTGAATATATTTGCCATCTGTCTGTAAAACAGGGTCTATGCCATAGCCGAGCATGGCATCGAGAAAGTCGCAGACCACAAGAAGATCATCTCCTTCGGTGGAAAAAACCACGGGAGGATAAAAGCCACTGAGACGAAAAAGCGCCATCTCCTTGCCATTGGTGCTGGTCTCATAGGTGATGTCAAGCAACACCGGCAGTTCGTCTTCACGGACGTCATCGCCGCCTTGCCCCTCTCCTCCGAGTTTAAGAGTGCTCTCCTGCTGCAGCAGCACCGCCGGCTCATCGTCAACCTCGTTTTCCATCGTTTTCGGAGATGCTGTTGCTGCAGGCACTTTCGGCTCTGGGGGAGCCTTTTCGACCGGTGCGGCTTCAGCCTCGCTTTCTGTCGTTTCAGGAGGAGCTGTAGCTGGCGCTTCCTCCGGTTGAGGAGGTGTTTCCACCACAGGTTCGACAGAATCGACACCACCTTTTTCTGTTGATGCAGGCGGTTCGACGGGAGCTCCGCCACTATCCAGTGTCTTGAATTCTTCCTCGGAGGCGCTGGTATCAGTCGGTACCAATCCGGATTTCATTTTCGTGGTTTTCAGAGCTATTCGTATAGCCAATACAGCGTCGGCATCGTCATATTCATGAACAACGCTATACTCGCCCTTGGGCAACAGATCGATGACTATACGCGTCTTGGGTTCCGGTTTATGGTGTACGCCAATGCGGATTCGCCTGATGAGATCGCCACCGGCCGGAAGGAGTTTTTTCATCGTCTGCGGATAAGAAACGGCAGGTAAATCGCAGACGACCCGGGGGTTTTCTCCCGGCAACTGGAAAATCACAGGTTGTACCGCGTTGCTCAAACGTATGCGTACATACTCCGCCTCAGGGTCACTATCGAAAAGTATCGCTTCGACCGCCGCCGGCATCGGCTGTTCGACGGCCCAGACGAAAAGTGGCGTCAAGAGCAGGACAATCGGGACAACACACCGGAAATATTTAATCATGTCGGCTACGCTTTTTTATGTGCTTTTTTAAGGATATACTCGCAAGGATATGGCGATGAAGACTTTGAATACAGCATCCTGACTTGAAAAGTCAACC
>CAKZOA010000036.1 GCA_937132035.1 uncultured Desulfobulbaceae bacterium
GGCAATCAGTTCCCGGAAGAAGGGATCGAGATAGTCGGCCTCGGTCTCGAAATCGCCACCAAAAACGGTCTCTGCATAGGTTTGGACAATAGGAAAGTAGTACTCGCCCTGGTATTTCACCAGAAAAGGCTTGTCGTTGCTGATGAGCTCGGCACAAAGACTGAGACCGAAGAGAACGGTAAAAAGGATGAGGCTGTAATATCCTCGCCTGTTCCGGCGGAACCGCCGCCATCTCCGCCTGGCCATGCTCGGCGGACGCTGTAGTAGCACTTCGTTCATCTCTCGGCCCCTATTCGAGTTTTTCGAAGCCGATCCTCGGATCGACCATCACATAGCTGAGATCGGAAAGCAGTCGGGCGACCAGACCGAGGATGGTAAAAAAATAGAGGGTGCCCAGCACGATGGGGTAATCGCGATTCAAAACGGCCTCATAGGCCAACAGCCCCATACCGTCGAGGGAAAAAATCGTCTCGATGAGCAGGCTGCCGGTGAAGAAAGCGGCGAGAAAATATCCGGGAAAACCAGTAATGATGGGAATAATGGCGTTTCTGAAGACATGCTTGTAGAGCACCTTGCCCTCCTCCAGTCCTTTGGCCCTGGCGGTGAGAACATACTGCTTGCCGATCTCCTCGAGAAAGGAGTTCTTGGTGAGCATGGTCATTACCGCCAGGCTGCCGACGGCGCTGGAGACAATCGGTAGCACCATGTGCCAGAGATAATCGAGTATCTTGTGGATCAGGGAGAGTTCGCTCCAGTTGTCGGAGACAATTCCCCGCAGAGGAAAAATATTCCAGAAACTGCCCCCGCCAAAGAGAACGAGCAGGGCGATACCGAGAACGAACCCGGGAATGGCGTAGCCGACCAGGATAATAGTGCTGCTGAAGACGTCGAAGGTCGAGCCATGACGCACGGCCTTGGCAATGCCCAAAGGTATACAGACGCCGTAGACGATGACAAAGCTCCAGAGCCCCAGGGACATGGAAACGGGCAGCTTGGATATGACCAGTTCCATTACCGTCTTCTGATAATAATAGGAGGAGCCGAAATCAAAAGCCAGATAGCGTTTGATCATCGAGAAAAAACGTTGCAGGGGCGGCTTGTCGAAGCCGTACAGTTGCTTGAGCTGTTCGACCCGTTCGGCCCCGAGCCCGGAGGCGGCGCGATACATCGTCGAACTGCCCGAGCCGACCTCGCCGCCCTGGCCCAGTCCCTCCATCTCGGCGATCAGTTTTTCAACAGGACCGCCGGGAACGAACTGGGTAACCATGAAAGTGATCGCCATAACGCCAAAAAGCGTCGGGATCATGAGAATAATTCTTTTGAGAATATAATAATGCATGGTACAGCCCATGTTAATACATGTCGGGTCATATTACTACGAATATGGTCCCGATGCCGACAGCCTTTCAGCGACGGTACAAAAAAAAGATTGAGAGACTTCTCTCTGAGCATTATGCTAGTGTTTTCTCTTCCAAGTCACAAGATATAACTGCGCAGTATCCGTATTGGGTATTGGCACCGGTCGCCGGTGAAGTCGCACTCATAAACAGCTACACTTTCTTCCAGGATAATCACACATATGATTATATCTTCTTCTGATACATTGCAGGCACTCGTCGATAAAGCAAGGGCAAACGATGCCGTGGCCATCGATACGGAATTCATCTGGACCCGCACCTACCTGCCGCGCCTTGGCCTTATTCAGCTCGCTCTCTCCGACGAGGACTGTCACCTTATCGACCCCCTCGCCATCGACGATCTCTCACCGCTGGGGACGCTGCTGGCCGACCAGAGCGTTATAAAAATTCTCCACGACGCCCCGCAGGATCTGGCAATTCTGCACCAGGCCACGGGATACGTGCCCAAAAATATTTTCGATACCAGACTAGCGGCTGGTTTTGCCGGTCTGTCTGCCACGCTGTCACTTGGCAATCTCATCCAGGAACTGCTGGACATAACTCTCACCAAAACCGAGACCAGGACCAACTGGCTGAAGCGACCGCTGGACGATGAGCAGGTTCACTACGCCCTCGACGACGTCCGCTACCTTCGTGCCGCCAGGATAATACTGATCAACAGGATCATAGGTCCGGAGATCAAATCCTGGCTGCAGGAGGAACTCGATCTGCTCAACATCCCCGGAAACTACAACTGTCTGACCTCAAATAGCCGCTACAGGCGGATACGCGGCGCCAGAAGCCTCGATGCTGCCGGCCTCTCTATACTGCGAGAGCTGTCCCTGTGGCGGGAGCGCGTCGCCAAGAAGAACGACAGGCCCCGTGGACATATTATCCCGGATGGTGTGCTCATTGAAATCAGCAAACAGCGCCCCGCCACCATGGAGCAGTTGACAGCCAAAACCGATCTTTCAGCCAAGGCCGCCGAGCGCTGGGGCACAACCCTGCTGGAGGGCGTGAAAACTGGACTGGCATGCCCGACGGAAAGTCGTCCCCAGCCCGATCAATCGGTACGGCTCAACAAGAAAAACACCGTCATGCTCGAGCGCCTCAATGAGTTCATCCAGTTGAAAAGCACGGTTCAGGGTATCGACTCAATGCTGATCGGCAACAGCTCCGAGCTTAAAAAACTGGTGAAAATCCTTAACAAGTCCTGCAGAACCGAGATGGTGAGGCAGATGGAGGGGTGGAGAAAAACCTTTCTCAGCGATTTCTTCCGATATGCCAACTGACCCCAAGGCCTCTGATCGAAAGCTACGGCCAGGAGCCTTTCCCCTGCCGCCGAAATCGTCTATTGACCGCACCGCCGGGGTTTTCAGTGACGGCGACACAAAGGGAGTAAACACTCTCAAACCATCAACTTTTTAGCACGCCACTCTCTGCAAGCACGCTCTTTCCTCAATAGAGTTGGCCTTCAACGAAAGTTTCAGTTTGATTTGACATTCTTACTTGCTATACTCACCCTTTAGTATATACAATAGAAGATTCAGCGATGAACTCCAGTATCACATACGATAAAAACTCACACTGGTTTTCCGGTCATTTCCCCGGCAGGCCGATACTTCCAGGGGTAGCCCAGCTGAAAGCGGTTTTGGATTGTATTATCGCCACTGAAAAGGAACCGCTTACTTTTAGCGGCTTGAGCCGCGTAAAGTTTAAGCGGATAGTAGCGCCCGATGAACAGCTCGACATTCACATCACCCGCGGGAATGAAAAACATCACTATATGTTCACAATTACCAGCGACAACGAAGATGTCTGTTCAGGCAGAATATTATTTACCCGGAGTCCCCATTAATTAGCCCATGAATATTGAAACAAATCAGACCATCTCTCGCGTCGCAGAGATCATTATAGACGAGCTCAAACTTGAAGACGTAACCCCGGAAACCTTTGATCCGGACCTCGACCTCGTTGACGAAGTCGGTGTAGACTCCATGGATCTGGCCACTGTCGCCCTGGTACTTCGCGACGAGTACGGGGTACGGATAGACGAGGATGATTACCCAAAACTGACCACCGTGCGGATAATCGCCCAGTATCTCGACGACAAACGCAACGGCAGCGAATAGATGGCCACCACCAGAGAAGAGTATACATTTGCCGATATACTCGCCAATCCGCACATCAAGGAGCGCTGGCAAAAAGTCCGCCGCTATTTCTTTCTGCGCGAATCCACCTATGACATGAGCAACAGGTGCAATATTCGCTGCCAGGGATGCTACTACTATGTCGGCGATAAACAGTTCGCCCCGGAAAACAGGGACGAACAAGCCTGGCGCAATCTGCTGCTCAAGGAAAAAGAACGCGGTATCACCTTTGTTGTCCTTGCAGGTGCAGAACCGTCTCTGGTTGCAGATCTCTGCAGGGCATGCTACGAGGTCATCCCGCTCGGGGCCATAGCCACCAACGGGCTTATAGCCATACCGGCCGATATCGACTACCGAATCCACATCTCCGTCTGGGGCAACGACCGCACCAGTGAAACGATCAGAGGGGCCGCCAATATGCTTGGCCGCCAGATCGCCAACTATCACGACGACCCCCGGGCGGTGTTCATCTACACCTTCACGCCCGACAATATAGAAGAAGCTCGAGAGGTTACCGCGACCCTGGCGGATTGCGGCCAGTCCATCAGCTTCAACATGTTTTCGGCGCCGGTGGGTTATCGG
The DNA here is from genome assembly GCA_937132035.1 of uncultured Desulfobulbaceae bacterium. Taxonomy (GTDB): domain Bacteria; phylum Desulfobacterota; class Desulfobulbia; order Desulfobulbales; family Desulfocapsaceae; genus Desulfopila_A. The sequence continues at coordinate 4,130 of CAKZOA010000036.1, forward strand.
GGGCCGCTGCAACACACCGTCGACTCTTTGAAAAAGACCCGCGATGTCATGGGCGAGCTGCTCTCGGACTATCCCCAAAGCGTTCTTTACTCAACCTACAACATTGTCGCCCATACCGAACCACAGGGGCTGCATGATCTCTTCTCCTGTTCCTACCCACGCCGCAATCAGTCAACGGACATCGGCCTTGGCAGGTCGTTCAGGCAGTACCGGACCGACCTGCAGTGGGACCGGGAGGCCGCCTGCTGTGTGCCGGACACCGACTGCGACGACTGCAGGCATTATGCCGCAGGCTCCGCCGTGGTGACAGCGAGAATGTATCGCCACGCCGTCGATCCCGAAACCTTCTCCGCCTGGCTCGATTACGTCGATACCTACCTGGCCGTCTGGGTCCGGGAGTACAAAAAGGGGCAAAATCTTTGTAATACCTATATCCATCCGCCTGTAAAGAAATAGTAATATTATGCAAACCGTCAGCTCTCTTCTCGATGCCCACTGGTACGAGCGCTATAAGAAAATTTCCAAACTCAATATTCGCAGTTCAATCTACGATGTCACCAATCGCTGCAACCTGCGGTGCAAGGGGTGTTTCTTCTTCTCCTCCGGAGAACACATGGTGGCTCCGGAAGAAAAGAATATCGACAACTGGCATCAATTCATCGACCGGGAACTGGAAAGGGGCGTCAATCTGGCGATCCTCATTGGTGGAGAACCGACTCTCTGCCTCGACCGAGTCGAAGCATTCTACAGCAAGCTCCCCACATTCTGCGCCACCAACGGTCTGATCAAGGTCCCCCGGGACCGCTTTCCCGACATGATGGTGGGAATATCCCTGTGGGGCGATGCCGAGGATGAAAACATTCTCAGAGGCCAGGACACCTTCAAGGTATCGAGTGCAAACTACATAGGCGATCCACACGCCTACTATCTTTACACCATCACCCCCAAGCAGCTCGGCAAGACGGAAAGCATTATTCGCAAAATCAAGGACGTGGGTCTCAAAGTCCACATGCAGCTGCTCTCCAACGACGAAGGTGTCGACGGCTTCAGCTGGCAGCCTGAGGAACTGGTGGCCATTCGCGAGGAAATGGATGCAATGCTCGACGCCTATCCTGAAACGGTGATTTCCTCCAAATACTACCACGAGATCATCACCACCGGCAGAATGCTCGGCCGCTCCTTCGGCTGGATGGAATGCCCCTCAGTGACCGATCCCCTCGATACCAGAGATCCTCGCCCCAAGCGGCTGACCAACTTTATACGATGGTCCTCCGAGCTGCAGTCCATGCACCGCTGCTGCACCTCGGAAACCCGCGACTGCGCCACCTGCAAAGATGGTGCCGCCCATATGAGCTGGGTCATGGTCAACAAGCGGGCGCACATGAAAAGTTCGAAGGACCTGCAGAACTGGATAGAGGTATACGAAATGTTCGCCAAACTCTATCAATTCATCCCCTGGTAGACCAATGGCGGCACGCGATGCAGTTATCGTCGGCTACGGTGGCATCTCGCCACTGGGCAGCGACCTCGAACACCAGTGGCGGCGGGCGCTCGCCGGGGGGAGCGGCATAGGGCCTTTGAGCCGGTTTGCTCTGGACGGTGACTTTCCCGTCCGCATCGCCGGCCAGGTTCCCGACATTGACGGCGAAGACTATCCTTTTCTGGCACCGCGTCACCAGGCGGCCTGGTCCTCGCCGGTTTTCAAATACTCGCTGCTGTCGGTGGCCCACGCCCTGGAAATGAGCGGCCTGGAAATCAGCACGGATATCGAGGCGAGAACGGCTGTCACCTACAGCACGGCCATCGGCGGACTCGACGCCGTCCTGCAGGCCGACAGAAAACTACGCAGCGAGGGCAAACTGCCCCACCCATATGCCAACCCCAATTCCTGCATCAACATGGTGGGAGGGAAAATCGCCATAGAACACAAGGCCCGCGGGCCGATATTCTCCCCCATCACCGCCTGTGCCACCGGGCTTACCTCCATTATCATGGGAGCGATGTTCCTGGAACAGGGCCGGGCCGATGTCGCCATCTGCGGGGCCGTCGATTTCGCCCTGGTGGAGCCCATCGTCGCCGGCTTTTACACCATGAACGGCGTCTACATCGCCCCAAAGGGCAGAGAGTCCGATCCGCCGGAGATGGCCAGCAGACCCTTTTCCGCCGACCGACGCGGCTTCGTGATATCCGAGGGGGCAGGAGCGGTTATCCTTACTACCCGTGAATTCGCCAGAACGCACGGCCTTTCCTATGCCACGGAGCTGGCCGGCTGGGGCATGACATCCGATGCCCACCATTTCGTCGCCCCCTATTTCGATACCATCCGCAAATGCATGGCGGATGCCGTCGATGACGCCGCCCTGGCGCCCGCCGACATCGACGCCGTTAATGCCCACGCCGCCTCGACCAAGGTGGGCGACAAAACGGAGTACCAGGCGCTGCGAGCGCTTTTCGGCACCGAGATGCCGCCGGTGTGCGCCAACAAATCACTCATCGGCCACGCCATGGGCGCCTCCAGCGCACTCGAAACCATTTTCGCGCTCAAGGGCATGGAAGACGGTATGGTCCCACCGACCATCAATTATTCCGCCGACCCGGAGATCGACATCGACTGCGTGGCCGACGGCAAACGCCGGCTCACCCAGGAATTCGTCCTCAAAAACTCCTTCGGTTTCGGCGGCTGCAACGCCTGCGCAGTATTCAAGCACTCGGGATAACCATTTTCTATGCGAGCACCTCAAAACAGAAAAGTCCACGTCGTCGGCTACAGCGCCGCAACCGCCCTGGGCCACTCCTTTCAGACAAGCTGGCAACGGGCGGTGAAGGGTGAAGCCGGCTTTCGCCGGGTGACGCGCTGCCAGACGGAAAGCCGCAGCAATGTCGTCGGCGAAATTCCCGACTGGAATCCGGCCGGGCTCTCTTACGTCGATCGCAAGGAAGCCTCGCTCTGGAACGCCGACTTCGTCTTTCTGACCATGGAGATGTGCCGGCAGGCCCTGGCGGATGCCGGTCTGGAGATCGACGGCGAAACCGGTCCCAGAACCGGCTGTCTCATCGGCTCCGCCCTCAACGGCACAGATGCCTATCGCATTGCCATGGACAACTATGTCAACCGCGGGCCCTACAAGGTCAGCCCCTATCTGCTGCCCAATGTCTGCGCCAATCTCCCCGCCGGCAAGGCCGGCATGCTGCTGGGATTTACCGGGCCGATATTTTCGCCGCAGGGAGCCTGTGCCTCGGGCAATCACGCCATAGCCGCCGGTGCCCGTATGATCCGTGACGGTGACTGCGATTTCGTTTTGGCCGGCGGCGTCGAAACCTGTCTCGTTCCTGAAATCATACAGGGTTTTGCCAATATGCTTGCCACCATCAAGGTCGGCCCCAAGGACCGCGCCTTCGACAATCCCGCTCAGGCCTCACGACCCTTCAGCATAGACCGCAAAGGTTTTGTGCTCGCCGAGGGTGCAGCCGTACTGGTGCTGGCCGCCGAGGAAGCCGCCGCCAGCCTCGGCCTCACCCCCAGGGCCGAAGTAGCCGGCATCGGCTGGAATTCCGACGCCAATCACTTCACCCGACCCAACGCCGCCACCATTATCAGGGCCATGAACGACGCCATCGACGATGCCGAGATCACCGCCGGCGACATCGGCAGCATCAACGCCCACGGCACCTCGACACCCACAGGCGACGCAACCGAGGTCGAATGTTTACGTCAGGTCTTCGGCCAGGAGCTTGCCAGTACGCCGGTAACGGCCAACAAGTCACAGGTAGGCCATTCGCTCGGCGCCTCCGCAGCCATCGAGGCGGCACTGGCCATCGAAGCCATGCGGGAGGGGATCGTTCTGCCAACGGTCAACCATCGTGCCGATCCCGATTTCAACGACATTGATTTCGTCGCCGACAGCTCACGGAGGCACAGCCACGAGCATGTTCTCTCCAATTCCTTCGGCTTTGGCGGCACCAACTGCTGTATCGTCTTTCGAGGAGTGTGATGCGACCCCGACCTTTCATACCCGAGTTCCTGGAGAACAGCCGCTACGTCAAAGACGGAAACAGCGGTATTATCTGGCACCGCAGCGAATTGCGCACGCTTTACGTCGATACGGATCGCTCCCAGGTCGTCTACCACGCCAACTATCTCAAATATTTTGAGTTCGGCAGAGCCGAACTGATGCGTGAGCTCGCCTATCCCTACAAGAAAATCGAAGAGAGCGGCTATATCTATCCCATTATCAAAACCGAACTCAACTATTATTCGCCGCTCTACTACGACGACCTGATGTATATCCACACCCGGCCTTCCGCCATGGAAAAAGTCAAGCTGCAGTTCGATTATCTCATCACCAGGGCGGATAACGGCGAGATTTGCTGTACCGGCTTCACCAGGCACTGTGCGGTGAACGGCAAGAAGATTCCCATCGAGATCGATGAAAAAACCATGAAAATCTGGCAGGATTTTCCGAGATCATGAGCGGTATTCGCCGGGTGGTCTCCATTCCCCTCCGTCCCTGGTATTTTGACCACGGCTACAACGACACTACGGTACTGGCCGCCGTGGAAACCATGATTCTTCTCGCCGCCGAGACAGCGCAGAGATACCCCGAAGCCGATGTGCGCCTGATGGAAAACGGTCGCTTTGCCAAATTCCTGCAGGTGCCCCGGGATTCGGAGTATATCGAGGCGCAGATAGAGTGCCGTGAACAGAATGAAACGGTGCAGGCCCATCTGCTGAGCCAGACAGTCATCCGGACCATGAAAAGGCTGATAGAGCACGGCCAGGTATCTTTTGCCAGCAAGCGTACGCCACTGGATACAACTGCGGTACGGGACCCTGCGCCGCCGCATCCGCTCAAGCGCCTGGATGCAGAATTCATCTACAGCAAGCTCGTTCCTTTTGGCCCGGCTTACCACACGCTTCAGGAAACGCTGCTCACCGACGACGAGGTCTGGGGCCGGCTGCGGACCCCTGCCATTGCCTATACCGATGATATCCAGCAGATTCTCGGCTCGCCCTTTGCCTTCGACGGCGCCCTGCATGCGGCATGCGTCCTGGGCCAGCAGATCGTCGACTATGCGCCCTTTCCCGTTGCTTTCGACAGGCGACTCATCGTCCGGCCGACACGGCCGGACAGCGGCTACATCGTCAGGGCCATGCTGGTATCCCGCTCGGAGGGGGAACTGGTCTTTGATCTGGTCATCATCGACGACGGCGGCAGGCTCTTCGAGGAGGCCCGGGGCGTGCGCATGCGCGATGTCAGCAGAGGGACTTCTCCGAAAGGTTCATGACAAAGGATCCTTTTTACAGCCATCGAAGCTCACCGGTGGCACCACAGCAGCAGCTTCTCCACCGATACCCTGGTGAGCCAGCGGAGAAAAATGAGTGAATAATAGCTGCCCGAAAGATACATGCCAAGCATGAACACCAAATGGGACGTGCCATAGGCGAGAGGACCGCCCACCGATACTATCCAGGGGTTGTTGAGCTGGAGAGAGACGAAACCGAGTGCGGCGATAAGCGGCCAGCCGATGACATAGCTGAAGGCCATGGCAAAGATGCCGGCGAGCACCACGGGCGTCGGCTTTTCCTTGAAAGCGGAAAGGTCGGCCTGCGATTCGATAGCCCTGCGGACATAGCCGGTTGCGGCAATTTTCTCGATGCTGCGTCTGATCATCTGCAAAAAACGCTGGAAGAAACAACGAAAAGAGCGTCCGGCACACCGGCAGTACCGGCTTTTGCTACCGTTTCGGCGTATGCGGGACAGGACTGTGCCGTTAAGCCAGGCTGTCGTGCAGTTATCTGGCACGTTTTCCGGAACCGGGATTGACAGCGAAGATTGCGGACGGGGTAGAGCCCTTTTCGATACTGCCAATTTCGCCGGCAGTTATTATTTCTATTGTTTTGGCCCATCATGCCTGATATTTTCATGTCTGCCGGCACTTTGCTGCCGGCCGAGGAGCTCCATTCACGACGACTATGCCAGTGTACACTACAAACACCATCATTTTCAACGGCAATCAGATCCGACACTGTGACCACCACCGACCGCTCCAGCGATGGCACCGCCCCTTCCCAGGCCGGGCCTGATTGCTGGGACTTTTTCGATAGAATATACTGCATTACCCTCTTTACCCGGGGTGACCGGAGGGCTCAGGCGGAAAAGGAGTTTGCCGCCGTCGGTCTGCTGGACAGGGTGCGGTTTCATGTCGCCGTCAGACACCCGACCGACCGGGAAGAAGGGATCTTCGAGTCGCATATGCACTGTCTTGCAGACGGTCTCGCCGCCGGAGCCGAAACCATTCTCGTCTTCGAGGACGATGTGTTTTTTCAAGGCTTCGATAACCGGAAACTCTCAAGAGCCTGCAACTATTTGAAAAAACAGGGCCCCTGGAACGGCCTGTTCCTCGGCTGCATTATCGATGGCAGCCGACGGACCGGAGAGAGGAATCTGGCCGGCATCAACTATCGAACCCTGGCCCATGCCTATGCCCTCCACCGTCCTTTCGCCTCGGAGTTCGTCAAAAACCAGTGGAGCGGCGTTCCCTTTGACGAACTGCTCCGCAGGAAATCGAGCCGCTTCTATGCCCTGCGGCCGATGTGCGCTTTCCAGGGCCGCGCCGGAACCGACAACCAGAGGGTACTCATCGACCGAACGCGAAGAATGCTTGGCGGGCTGCCCTTCATTCAGAAAACCAATGAACTGTACCAGAATCATAAAATTCCCTTTCTTCTGGTCCCGGCTCTCATCCTGGTGGCATTTTTCGCCCTGTTCATCCGGGGATACTAATCCGAACATTTTCGGCACAACGGAAGGACCGGCAGCTTTGATGATTACTCTCAAAAACCTACGATCGTATTGTAGAAGAGCATGAATGTAACGGTGTATACAATGGTCAACAAATGATGGGTATGTCCTCCTTCATCCTCCATCCGAGCCGAAAATGATCCGCTACCGATATCTCTTCGCCGCCCTTCTTCTCGCCGCAGTCCTCGGTCTCGTGGGCCTGTTTCGTCTTGATATCGACAGCGATGTCCTCCACCTGCTGCCCGCGGACAATCCCGTCATCGGCGACAGCCTCGACATTCTCGAGCATCACCCTATTCACAGCCAGATTGCTGTTGACATTACCGCCGCCGGTGCAGATGCCGACTTTCTCGTTGAAATCGCCGAAGAAGTACAGAGGCGAATGGAAGCCAGCGGCCTTTTTGCAGAGACCGGCACCCAGGCGACGGTGGAGCGTTTTGCCGCAGTAGCTTTCCATGCCGCCCACACCCTGCCGCTGCTGTTCAGCGCCGAAGATCTCGAAAAACGGGTTGAGCCGCTGCTGGCCGAAGAGCATGTGTACAAGCGCCTGGAGGCCATTTTCGCTACTCTCAGCACCATGGGGGCCCTGGGACAAACCTCGTTCATAGGTCTCGATCCTCTAGGCCTCAAGGACAGAGTTCTTGCCCGAATGGCGCCACTGGCGCCGTCGCTGTCTACCGGGCTCCACCGCGGACACCTGATCTCCGCCGACGGCAGACATCTGCTGCTCACCGCCAGACCGCTGGCTTCCGGTACCGACAGCACCGCCGCCCGTAACATCACCAGGCTCTTTGCGCAGATCAGTGCAGAGATCGGCGCCACCCACCCCGGAGTAGTCATTACACCGGTGGGTTCCTACCGCGCCGCACTCGATAATGAGCGCATCATCCGTGCCGATGTCCGACTGGCTCTGTCATTGGCCACTGCCGGCATCGGCCTGCTGCTGCTTCTTGCCTTCCCCCGGCCGCTGGTGGGACTGCTGTCGCTGCTGCCCGCACTTGCAGGCACGTGCCTGGCGCTGTTCTGCTATTCTCTTTTCCACCAGTCGCTTTCCATCATGGTTCTCGGTTTCGGCGGCGCCATTATCTCCATTACCGTCGATCACGGCATCGCCTACATGCTGTTCATAGACCGGCCGCAAACAACCACGGGCAGCCATGCTTCCGCCGAGGTGCGTGCCATCGGCCTGATGGCCGTGCTCACCTCCATCGGCGCTTTTCTGATTCTCAGCGCCAGCGGTTTCCCCATATTCACCCAACTCGGCCAATTCACCGCCATGGGTATTTTCTTCTCCTATGCCTTTGTTCATTCGGTATTTCCAAAACTCTTCACATCCATGCCGGCTGGCAGCGCCAGACCGCTGCCGCTGCACCATCTGGTCGACGCCCTCTACAGCACCGGCAGATACGGACTGTGGGCTGCTCTGCTGGCAGGTGCAGCCCTGCTTTTTTTCGCCCGCCCACAGTTTCATACCACGCTGAGCAGCATGAATACCATGAGCGAGGATACTCTCGCCGCCGACGCCCTTTTCCGTGAGGTCTGGGGGGATGTGAGCGATCGCGTCGTTATCATGCATTCCGGAGACTCCACGGCAGAACTCCAGCACAGCAACGACCGTCTTCTCGCCCTCATCGAAGCAGATGTCGAGCAGGGGAGAATCAACGAGACCTTCGTACCGTCAATGCTTTTTCCCGGCCGACAGCGAGCAGCTTCGAATCTGACGGCCTGGCAGCATTTCTGGAACAGGGAACGCCAGGAACATGTGCAAACGACACTCAGGTCCGCAGGCGACCGCCTGGGCTTTCGCCCAGACGCCTTCACCGACTTTTTAGCCCTTGTCGATGCCGGTCCTGACTGGCAGCCCCGTCCCATTCCCGAACAGTTTCACGACCTGCTGGCCATCACCGCCGGCGACCAGGGATACTCGCAGTTTATCAGCCTCGTCCCCGGCAGCGGCTACAGCGCCGAAGATTTTTATGCTCGCTATGGCGATATCGGCAAGGTGTTCGATCCGTCGCTTTTTGCCGACCGGCTGGCGGAACTGCTTTTTGAGACCTTCGCTGTGATGCTGGCAGTCATCGCCGCCAGTGTCGCCTTGCTGCTGTTTTTTTTCTACCTGGATCTCAAACTGACCCTCTTAACCCTTCTTCCGCCGTTTTTCGCCTATATCTGTACACTGGGAACCCTCTCTCTCATCGGCCACCCCCTCGACATACCGGCGCTCATGCTCTCCATCGTCATATTCGGCATGGGCGTCGACTACTCCATCTTCTGTGTCCGCGCCCACCAGCGCTACCGCCGGCTCGCCGATCCCGCCTACGGCCTGGTGCGGGTGGCCATCTTCATGGCCGGGACATCGACGCTTATCGGCTTCGGCGTTCTCTGTCTCGCCGAGCACTCCATGCTCCGCAGCATAGGCATCACCTCCATCCTCGGCTTCGGCTACTCGCTGCTGGGCACCTTTCTCCTTTTGCCGCCGCTTCTCAAAGGCTATTTTGCCGAATACGGCCCCCGGGGCGGCAGCGGCAGCCCGGCCTCGCGAATCCGGAGCCGTTTCAGCCGGCTCGAAGCCTATCCGCGCATGTTCGCCAGACTGAAACTGCGCTTCGATCCTCTGTTTGCCGAGCTGTCCGCGATTATCCCGGCTGAGCGCAGGGTCGATACCATCATTGATGTCGGCTGCGGCTACGGCGTGCCGGCCTGCTGGTTTCTGGAGAGATATGACAGTGCCCGGGTCTACGGCATCGACCCCGATCCGGAAAGGGTGCGCATCGCCTCCCTGGCCACCGGCACCCGGGGCAGTATGGTCCATGGTCAGGCCCCTGAGATCGGTGCGACACCACCTCCGGCCGATATTGTCCTGCTGCTCGACATGCTGCACTATCTCGACGACGAGACACTTATGGTCCTGCTGCGAAACTGCCGGCGGGCACTGGCGCAGGGAGGCATTATCGTCTGCCGTTTCGTCATCCGCCCGAGTTCTCGTCCCTCCTGGTCATGGCGTCTTGAGGATTTCCAGGTGCGGCGCCAAGGTCTCCAGCCCTTCTATCGCTCCCCGGAGAGCATGGCCGCCTTTTTTACACGCGCAGGCTGCGAGAATGTCCGGTCGCTGCCGGCTGAGAACAACCCCGAGCTGTTCTGGATTACAGCCGGCACCAATACCCACGAGCATGATTAGCCAGACTCCGGGCGGACGGCTTTCCCCGGCGGAAATAACAGGCGTCGTCGCCCTGGCACTGTCGGCGGTGCTCTTTGTGGCCTGCCCGCTCTGGGCGGCAATTCCCCTGGGCGTCTTTGTGATACTCTGCTGCATCGCACCGTTTCTGCCCCGCTGGGGATTCTTTCTGCCGATCATAAGCAGAGGATCCCGAAGCAGCGGCTGGGTTGCCCTCAGTTTCGACGATGGACCCTCGCCGACCACCACGCCGCTGCTCCTCGATCTGCTCGAGCGGTACTCCCTGCAGGCGACCTTCTTCGTCAATGGGGTCAAGGCGGAGAGGCACCCGCAACTGATCGATGAGATCGTGCGCAGGGGACACACCATCGGCAATCATTCCTGGGACCATGATTATTTCCTTATGCTCAGAAGCATCAAGGACCTGCACCGGGATATCCGTAAAACCCAGAATATCCTCAAAAAACATACCGCCAGCCCGCGCTACTTTCGCCCGCCGGTCGGCATAACCGGCCCCCGGCTGGCGCCGGTGCTGGCTGCCGAGGGTATGATCACCATTACCTACAGCCGTCGTGCCCTTGACCGCGGCAACCGCAATACTGCCAATCTGGCCGCCAAGATCCTCGGCCGGCTGCAACCGGGTGACATCATTATGCTCCATGACCTGCCGGTGTATCATCCCGAACAGGAACAGAGCTGGCGCAAAGAGTTACACGCACTTTTTGCCGCCTTGGCCGAAAAAAACAGCGTTGTCCCCCTCGAGCAGCTCATCAGCGCCATACCCGTCGACGCCGGCAAGGATTACCGATAAAAAGCTGCGCCCTGCCCACGGCAAAGGTCCTTGCAAATGTTGCCCGGACTACAGTATACTGAGCACCTCAGGTGATGCCGCCGCCGGCGCCTCTCCACAGACGACCACGGCAGTCCGCTCTTTCGGATTTCAACTTCAGGAAAAGTATGGCGATCATGTTTACGCGCAGGACCCTGGCACGGGCCAGTCTCCTGGTTCTGCTGGCCACCTTGCCGATTTTTTTTCAATCATCGGCCTATGGCGCCAGAATCAATATCTTCGACACCACCAAAGACAGCTGGGCACTGCTGGGAGGATACGGCCAGAGCTTTCCCGGTTGGGGCAACACCAGCGAACGGGTAAAAACCGTTGATATCATAGGACGATACAACCATCTCGTTGTCGACGATGCCGGTTCCGGCTGGTATGAGGGGTATCACTCCCTGCTTCTGGAGGTGCCGGTCTCCGTGGTTGTCAGCCCTGAGGTTTCAGCCATGGTGGGTGTAAACGTTCTGGCGGCCTACACCTTTACCGCCGGCAACCGTTGGCAGCCCTATCTCTTCGTCGGCGGCGGGCCTGTCTACAGCTTCGCCGACATTCCCGGCATGGGAGCGGAACTCAACGGTAATTATCAGTTCGGTATCGGCTTCAAAAGTGACTGGAACAGCGAAAACGAGGTGCTTGCCGAGCTGCGCTATCACCACATCTCCAACGGCGGCAGCGAAGAACCTAATAATCCTCTCAATTCCCTCAAGGTACTGCTTGGCATTTCCTTCTGATCGTTCTATGGCTACGCAACAGAAGTATTCCGACCCCAAGATCGACGGCGATCTGCAAACTGTCAGCTATGTTGCCAACGACAATGGAGAACAGGAGCTGACCCCCGGCTCCATATGGGATCCGGTCCACACCGTTAATGAGCAGGCCTGGAGAGAAATTGAAAAACAGGTTGAATCTTCACAGCGTAAAATCGCCGCCGGAAAACGCAGCCCGCTCCACTATTATATGACAGTCAATCAGATGAACGCCGCCCTTCTGGCCCGGTATACGGGCCAGAGCAGCTGGCGTGTACGTCTTCACCTTCTGCCGTTTTTTTTCAAAAAAATGGCCAGAAAAACACTGAAAAACTATGCTGATTTCTTCAAGATCTCAGTCGAGGATCTGCAGGACGGCAGGCTCAGACCACCCCTGTATGCACACCATGAACGATAATCCTGATGCCTTGCACGGTTTTCCCCATACCCAGTCCGCCCATTGTGAGAGCGGCGTCGCCGCCAATCTTTTCAGCCACATGGGCCTACATTTTTCCGAGGCCATGGCCTTCGGCATCGGTGCCGGCCTGTTTTTCGGCTATCTACCGTTTATACGCGTGAACGGCCTGCCGCTTGTGACATACCGCTCGGCGGCCGGTAAAATTCTCAAAAGGCTCGGCCGGATTCCAGGCGTCGTCATGGAGCAAAAACGGTTTCGCGACCGCAACCGGGCCATGACCGAACTCGATGCCCTGCTGGAGAAAAAGGTGCCTGTCGGCCTGCAGACAGGGGTTTTCTGGCTGCCCTATTTCCCCACTGCCCTCCGTTTCCACTTCAATGCCCACAATCTTGTGGTATATGGCAAGCACGGCGACGACTATCTGATCAGCGATCCTGTTTTTGCCGAGCCTGTGCGCTGTAATGCCGAAGATCTGGCCAGGGCCCGTTTCGCCTCCGGCGCCCTCGCCCCCAGAGGCAAGATGTACTATCTGACCGGGGTGCCACAACATCTGGA
>CAKZOA010000037.1 GCA_937132035.1 uncultured Desulfobulbaceae bacterium
CCTATATCTACACCAACCCCCTTTCCGTTGCCGACTGCGCCGCCGCCACAGCCGCCATCGACCTCTGCGACGGAAGAGAAGGACGGCAACGGCTGGCCACTCTCGGCAGTCGCCAGCGTCAGTTCAGGGAAGGCCTGGAAAAGAGAGGTCTAGAAAGCATCGAAGGTCCTCATCCCGTCATCCCCTTGATGGTAAGGGACACGGAGCGCACAAAGCAGATGGTCGGCAGACTCTATGACGCCGGCATCCTCACAGTGGGACTGACCTTTCCGGTAGTTCCCCGGGGTGATGAAAGCATCCGTTTTCAGATCAATGCCGCCCACACCTCTGCAGACATCGATTATGTATTATCAACAATTGAGGACGTGATCTAATATTCCCTGGTCCCCTTAAAACCAGTATATGCAATTCCCAGGAAACAGGGGTGCCTTTTGTACGGATCACTGTATTTTCAGAAGATACCGGGATTATTTCGGATCTCTTCCTCGATCACATCCGGATCCGGAGCATTGTAACGTATGAGATTCTGGAGATGAAGGAGGTCGGGTGGGCTAATTTTGGTGAATTTAACGGCAACATAGTCCTTGTCATGGCGAACGACTTCGCCGGTGACATTGACCGGCGTATTGCCGAGACCACCCGCCAACCGTATGGTGATCGTACAGCGGGTTCCCTCAACGATATCTTCGTCGAGCGGCACCAGACAGCCGCCAATGCTGAGGTTTGTAAGTTCATGAATATCGTATACTTCAGTTTTGTCCACGATCAGCGTTGCCGGGAAGTCTAACGCTATCCTGCTGAATCTTCTCTTGGTCTTATCCATTTCTGCTCGCTTCATCTTGGCATGACACATTCTTCCTGACTTCTTCCTTGAACAAAGTATAACAGATTCTCTCCTTAAGTTACAATACTCGTGGCGGTGAAACTCACTTTCACACCGGCCTCGAAAAATCACCCCACTCAGCATCCCCAGGCATCCTTTGACATATCAGCAGCAATGGCATACATTTTATTGTGCACTATTTCTTATCAAGGGGTGTGATTGGAAAAACGCTGGACAGCTGCTCAGAATCACTCAAGGAGAAAACATGGCACAGAGATACCGGGCGATGGTCTTGGCTAGTTTTGCAGGCGATGCTCTGGCCCTCGGGGCCCACTGGATATACGATACCGACAAGCTGATTTCGCAACTGGGGCGGGTGGAGGAATTTCTTTCACCGTCGCCGGATTCTTATCATTCCGGCAAAGCCGACGGCCAGTTCACCCATTACGGCGACCAGACACTGCTGCTGCTGAAAACCCTGAACAGAGGGGCCACCTTCGACCTGGAAGAGTTCGGCGCCAACTGGCGACGTTTTATGGAAAACTATGACGGCTACATGGACAAGGCCACCACAGAGACCCTTGCCAATTTCAAAGAGGGCAGAGATGCTTTCAACAGCGGTTCTGCTTCGACCGATCTTGGCGGACCGGCCCGTATGGCCCCTCTCCTCTATCATTTTCGTTCCGACCAGGACCTGCTCCTTTCCTACGTCCGTGAGCAAACAGCCATGACCCACAACAGCCAATCCGCCCTGCTGGCAGCCGACCTGCTCTGCCGCCTCTGCTGGAATGTGCTGAACGGAGCGCGGCCAGCCGAAGCCGTTCTGCAGTTGCTAGAAGACGGTATCAACGACATCACTCTTGAAATGCGCATACGCAATGCCCTGGAAAGCGGCGGGGACTCCACGACTGCCGCCATCAAGGGAGGCGGCCAGGCCTGCGGTGCCGAGCAGGCGCTGCCGGGTGTTGTCCATCTGATCACTGCCTACGAGGACAACCTCGAAGAAGCGCTCATAGAAAACGTCATGGCCGGCGGAGATTCAGCCGCCCGGGGACTGGCAACGGGGATGATACTCGGGGCCCACCTGGGCATGGAGGCAATTCCGCAGCGCTGGCTCAGGGAAATGGTCAGCTACGACACCATCGTCAGCCTGCTCGACACCCCCTCGCCAGCCCAAAACGCCACAGTGCCGCTATAGTAACGGTCTGGAGCGCCTCTTACACTGGCCTACAGCCTGGTAACAGAGATTACCCAAGTGTAATTCACCTGGTAATAGCCGGCGCACCGACGCCTGCGGAAAACGGCGTCTTTCGTCGGCCTTTACCGTGTACTCCCTCCCTTCTAGGTCTTTCCAAATGTGAAAGAAGCAAGTGGCACATGGCTTGCAAAAATATACACAGCACCGAATATACCCCCCCAACCGGGTGAGAATGGCACTGTGTGTCACTCTTGCCTGGTTTTTTTTTGCCTGCCGCCCAGAAATCCACAGCCGCGGTCACCGCAGGCAGCCACCTGCCTCAAATGAGATAGAGCGACAACCCGCCGAGA
>CAKZOA010000038.1 GCA_937132035.1 uncultured Desulfobulbaceae bacterium
CAAGACATTCACTTGAATCCTGGTGGTATTACTCATGGTGGCTTCATCATGAGTCTGATGGATTCAGGAATGGGGACGGCTGCTCATCGGACACTTGGTAAAAACGCAAGAGCAGCAACAATTTCCTTCGACGTCAAATTCATCTCAGCCTCCAAAACGGGAGATTTACTACTCGGCACAGCCAAAGTCCTTAGAAAAACACGTTCATTGGTCTTCATGCAAGGCGAATTGCGATGTGGCGAGCAACTCATTGCAACTGCTGAAGGGATCTGGAAAGTGCTCTAGCACGCCTTGATCGATTGTTGTTGTTAACCAAGCATTCTGTGCCTCAGGAAGACCAATATTTTTCCTATGTATTTCAGCAAAATGATATCAGCAGTGAATCATAACCCTAAATACAGTAGGGGCTCTGTCGGTTAAAGGCAGAGCCCCTGATATTACTTTTTATTCTTTTCTTCCAATTTCAGAAGCTCCTAGCGACGCTTTTCTTTATCTTTACGAAGCCCGGACGAGGTATGGTTTGGTTATATTGAATTATACTGCGAGCAAAAAACCGCAAAGGTCGAAGAAACTGGAGAAGGGCTCCGGCTTAGAGAGGATGATGGGCATCTTTTATACTCAATGTCTGGGGGAGTAGTTCAATCTACCAACTATAAGAACGAACAGTCACCGCTCGTAGGTCCATCGACAGAAATCGTCCGCGAAATACTCGATCGTCTCGGCTGGAAGATCAAAATACAGATATATCCGTGAGCAAGGGCGTATGCCCTGACGATTAAGGGGCCTCAAACGGTGTTTTTTTCAACGACGCGAACACCGGCGAGAGAAAACCTTTTTAAATGGGTCGGCCCCATTTTCGAACAACGCCAGGTCCCTTACAAGAGAGCAGGATCGCCGCTTGAAATAGCTTCTCTTGGCGATGCCAGAAAGGTTGCCGCCATCGGCACCTATTACAATGATACGACGGAGCAATATTTAAAAAATGAAGGTTTTACCAATATTAAAAGCGTCACCGAGGGCAGCCTCCAATTCACGAACGGTTTTTCGGCATAAGGTGCGTGGGGCTGCCCAGGAATATTTCGGCCGATTCGCCCATGGTCTCGGAAAGCGTTGGATGGGCATGCAGGCTCAGGGCAAGATCTTCGGCCAGCGCTCCCATTTCGATGGCCAGCACTCCTTCCGTAATGAGGCCTTCTGCATCGCGGCCGCAGATACCTACTCCCAGAATGCGGCCGCTTTCCGGTTCGGTGACGAGTTTGGTGAGCCCCTCTTCCGCGCCCATTGACTGGGCTCTGCCGCTGTATTTCCAAGGATATTTGAATATTTTTACCGTCATGTTCTTCTCTTTGGCCTGGGACTCGGTCAGCCCGCACCAGGCTATCTGCGGGTCGGTATAGACAATAGCTGGAACAGCGCGGACATCGTAGACGGAGCGCTGTCCGGCAACAACCTCGGCGGCCACTCTGCCCTGGCGCATGGCAGTATGGGCAAGCATGAAATCGCCGCAGACATCGCCCACCGCCAGAATGCTTTCTTCCGCCGTCCGTTGCCGATCGTTTACCATGATAACTCCGCGGCTGTCCATTTCGACAGTGGTGTTCTCCAGGCCGAGCTCCGAGGTGTTTACCTTTCTGCCCATGGCTACCAGCACCCGGTCGAACTGCTCGTCACGCTGCTTGCCGTCGTGTTCCAGGCTCACGGCAACACTCTCCTCTTTTTCCTCAAGCTTAGCTATTCTGGTGCCGAGGTCGATTCGCGCAAACATACCCTCCAGCTTGCGCTGCAATGGGGCTATCAGATCGGCATCGACGGCTGGTAGCAGCCGGTTTTCGATTTCGACGAGAAAGACCTCGCTGCCCAGGGCACTGTAGATAAAACCGAGCTCGAGTCCGACATAGCCGCCGCCGACAACCAGCAGCCGCCCGGGGATATCTCTGAGGGCAAGCGCTTCACGTGAGCTCATTATCCGGCCATCACCGCAAAAACTCGCCTCCGGGAAGGGGATCGGTGCCGAACCGGTGGCTATGATACAATGTTTGAATCGTATACGGCGCACCTCACCGCCATACAGCTGCAGGGTGGATGAATCGATAAAACGTGCTGAAGCAGTGATCCATTGGATACCTCGTTTCCGGCAGAGGCTCGCCAGCCCCGATGCCATGGTGTCGATGACGCTCTTTTTCCAGCTCCGTATACCATCGACATCTATTTCCGGCTGCGCGAAGTGCACGCCCATTTTTTTGGCCCGGGCGGCATCCTCGATCAATTCAGCCAGCGACAGGCAGGTCTTTGAAGGAATGCAGCCCTCATGCAGGCACACTCCGCCGGGACGTTTTCGCGGGTCGATAAGTGCTACATCCATGCCCAGATCGGCAGCCCGGAACGCAGCAGCATAGCCGCCGGGACCAGCGCCGATGACTGCCAGGTCGACCTTCATCTCCATGTCACCCATAACCATAATCTCGGTTCCTCTCTTTGGTAATCACACTCCAGGGTGTTGTGATCACGAAACTCAACCAGGCTCAGATCATGGTGATCAGCAGCTCGTCGGGATCTTCCAGGGCATCAATAATGAGCCGCTGGAACCGGATGGCATCGGCACCATCTGCTACCCGGTGATCAAAGCAGAGCACTATCGGCATCAACAGTCTCGGGACAATTTCGTCTCTGCCGTGGCTGTTGGTCACCACGGCAGGCTGCTTTCTCCCTTGGCCAAGCCCCAGGATGGCCACTTCGGGATGATTGATGATTGCCGAGAAAAAACCGCCGCCGATGGCGCCGGCATTGGTGATGGTGAAGGTGCCGCCCATCATCTCTTCCCGGCTGTTGCTGCGCTCCCGTGCCCTGATAATCGCCTCGTGCAGCTCGATGGAGATCTCCTTGATACTTTTTCTGTCGACATCCCGTATAACCGGCACCATCAGGCCGTGTCCGGTGTCGACGGCGATACCGATATGGAAGTATTTCTTGATGATGATTTGCTGGTTTTCCTGGTCGAGGCTGGCGTTGAACCGGGGATAGTTCTTCAGGGCGGTGGCCACCGCCTTCATGGCAAACACCGTCATGGTCAGTCTGCCGCCGGCCTCTGCAATATCTTTTTTATGGCGCTGGCGAAACTCTTCGAGCCGGGTGATGTCGGCAACATCCTGACAATTGACATGGGGGATCTGGCTCCAGGAGGCTGCCATGCGGTTGGCCGTGGCTCTGCGGATCGATCGGAATGGCTGGCGCTCGATCTCGCCCCACTGGGAAAAATCGGGAAGTGGCGGAACATCGATGGTTATGGCCGACGAGTCACTTGCCCTGTCGCCGGCTGCAGTTTTTTCAGCGGCAGGCGGTTCTGTACGGTCCGGCTTCTTGATGTCGCCTAGGGGGGAGGCGCCGGCATGACTGCGGACATCATCAGTCGTTACCAGACCGTTTGGACCGGTGGGATGCACCTCTTGCAGATCGACACCCTGTTCCCGGGCGATTCTTCGGGTGGATGGCGCCGCAGGCACCACCTTTTTCTGCGTTGCCGCACCCGGTCTCTTCTCCGCCGTTTCGATGTTCATGGCCTTCCCCTGCTGCAACTCTTTGGCCTCCCCTTCGCCGTTATTAGCAAAGATGATGAGGACATCACCAACCCGGACCATATCACCGCTGCTGACCTTGATGGTTTCGATAATGCCGGTGCAGGGCGAGGGGATTTCCACCGCCGCCTTGTCGGTCTCCACCTCGAGGATGACATCCCCTTCCTCCACCGACTGCCCCTCTGTGATTGGAATGGAGAGTATTTCCGCCTCGTGCACACCTTCCCCGAGATCGGGGAGAAGAAATGATGTTGTCATGGTAGCTCCGCTCATGGGGGGCTCAGGACGCTGCGAGCCGCACTGGTAATACGTTTGGTGTTGGGTATATAGGCTTTTTCCCTGCTGAAATAGGGGATGACTATATCGTAGCCGGTCACCCGCTCGATGGGTGCCTCGAGATAATAGAATGCCTCCTCCATAAGCCGGGTGATGATTTCAGCGCCGGCGCCGAAACTGCGTGGTGCCTCGTGGCAAACCACGCACCTGCCGGTCCTGCGGACCGACTCGACCATGAGGGCCTCGTCCAGGGGTGAGATGGTGAGAAGATCTATCACTGCAGCTTCGATACCCTCCCTGCCTAGCTCTTCGGCCGCCTCCAGGGTCGGCTGGAGCATGGCGCCATAGGCGATCATGGTCAGATCGCCGCCCTCCCTGACCAGTTGCGAGGCGCCGATGGCCATGGTTTCTTCTTCCTCGGGCACCTCTTCGCGAAAGGCGCGGTACAAGGCCTTCGACTCGTAGAAGATCACCGGATCGGGATCGCGGATAGCACTGACCAGCAGCGCCCTGGCATTGCGGGGTCCTGAGGGAATAACCATCTTCAGGCCGGGTGTGTGCGCCCAGTAGGCCTCCCTGCTTTCCGAGTGGTGTTCAAGTGCGCGAACCCCACCGCCGTAGGGTGCCCTCATCACCATGGGAACATTGAGCCGGCCCTGGGTGCGCCAGCGCATCCTGGCGGCATGGTTTTCCAATTGATGAAAATTCTCGTAGGCAAAGCCGGAAAACTGAATCTCGCAGACCGGCTTCAGTCCATACACCCCCATGCCAACGGCCATACCGACAATCGCCGATTCGGCCAGCGGCGTATCGATTACTCTCTCTTCGCCGAAAATATCGAAGAGTCCCTCGGTCACCCTGAAAACTCCGCCGTCGGGGCCGATATCCTGGCCGAGCAGAACCACGCTGTCATCACGCTCCATTTCCTGGCGCAGTGCCAGGGTCAGTGCCTGGACCATTGTCATCTTAGCCATCATCGTCCTCCTCGCCGGCATCCCCAAGAGAGCGTTCAAGCTCCTGCTTCTGTTGCTGCAGGGAAGGTGGCAATTCAGCATAGAGATGGGCGAACATGTCACGAGGATCGCCAATCTCTTTCATCCGGCGCTCGGCGCTTTCGACGGCCTGCTGGATCTGTTCTTTAACCTCCGCCTCCATCCGTTCGGTGGATTCCTGCTCAAGCACCCCCTTCTTTTCGAGATAGCGGGCAAAACGGGGCAGCGGGTCTTTCTTCTCCCAGGCCTTTACCTCCTCTTCGCTTCGGTAGCGGCCGGGGTCATCGGCCGTGGTATGCATCATTATTCTGTAGGTGACACATTCAATAAGGGTCGGTCCGCCTCCGCTACGGGCTCGTTCAACCGCTTCAGCGGCAGCGGCATAGACGGCCAGAACATCATTGCCGTCCACCTGGATCCCGGGCATTCCATAGGCGATGGCCTTCTGGGCGATGGTCTCCGTCTTCATCTGTTTTTTCAAGGGAACGGAGATCGCCCAGTGGTTGTTCTGGCAGACGAAAATTACCGGTGAGCGATAGACGGCGGCACAGTTGAGCCCCTCATGAAAATCGCCCTCGGAGGTGGCGCCGTCGCCGAAAAAGGTCATCACCACTTCGTCGGTCTTTCTGTAGCCTGCCGCATACCCCAGGCC
>CAKZOA010000039.1 GCA_937132035.1 uncultured Desulfobulbaceae bacterium
AAAAGTCGGGCTAGAGCTGTTGCCAAACATCCCCTCCACCGTCATGCCGGGCCCGAATCATGCTGAGGGTAACGGAGCCGGTATCCGGTATGATCGAGTCTCCATGACGGTCCCTCCGGCAAAACGATATTGCAGAGGCATAACTTATCTGCTATGAAAGGGCTGGAGGTTCCCACGTGACAAAAAAAACAAAGAAAACCCAGCCCCATCTCAAAGGCGAATCGTCTCTGATCGACACGCACTGCCACCTGGACATGGGGGCATATACTGATGATCTGGCGGCGGTTCTGGAGAGTGCCCGTGCCGGCGGCGTACGCGCAGTGATCACCATAGGCATAGACCTTGAAAGCTCCCAGGCGGCCATAGCCCTGGCCTCGAGACACTCCATGGTTCAAGCCACGGTGGGGATTCATCCCCACGACGTCGGCAATATCGACATGAGCGAATTGGAGGACATCGAATCGCTCATCGAACACGGCGCCGGCACAATAGTGGGTTACGGTGAGATAGGCCTGGACTACGTCAAGCGCTATTGCGACATCGATATACAGAAAAAATTATTCGCCGCCCAACTCTGTATAGCCAAAAACCACAATCTGCCTGTGGTCATTCATGACCGCGAAGCCCACGATGATATTCTGCGAATACTCAAGGACCACGGTCCCTTTGACAACGGCGGCGTCATGCACTGCTTTTCCGGAGACCTGGAGTTTGCCCGCAAGACGATGGACCTTGGTTTTCACATTTCCATCCCCGGTATCGTCACCTTTAAGAACGCCAAGGCTCTGCAGGAAGTAGCCACAAAAATACCGCTTGAGGCCATGATCATCGAGACCGATGGCCCCTTTCTGGCCCCGGACCCATTCCGCGGCAAAAGGAACGAACCTCTGTACGTACTCTATACCGCCGACTGCATAGCAGGACTACGCAATATCGAACTGGAGAAACTCGCCGACAGAACTACCGCCAATGCCCTCGAGCTCTTCGGGTTTTCACTCTAGGCCCTGAATTTATTGCACAATGAACATCACAACAGTAGTATAGAAGCACTTGACTACCCCTCAGCTTAGCTTACCCGATTCCGGAAAGACAGGGGTGCTCCTTTCACGAGAATCTACGGCAAGGCTGCTGCAGTCAAGCCTCAGGGACGGGTTTGTGGCGTCCAGAAAAAGAGAATACTATATGATAGCCCGCAATCTTGAAAAGCTGAAAAATTCCATCGCCGAGACGGCCAGACGCTGCGGTCGTGATGAAAACAGCATCCGGCTCGTAGCCGTCTCCAAACGCTTCCCCGCCGAGGCAGTGGCCGAGGCCCATCGAGCCGGACATATTCTTTTCGGCGAAAACTATATCCAGGAAGCAGAAGAAAAATATAGTGTCGTCTCCCCCGAGGTCCGCTTTCATTTCATTGGTCACCTGCAGACCAATAAGGCCAAAACCGCCGCCGAGATTTTCTCGATGGTGGAAACAGTCGACCGCAAAAAGCTCGCCGTCGCCCTCAACAAACACCTCACTGCTCTGGGCAGAAAACAGGACATTCTCATACAGGTGAATATTGGCGGAGACAGCAACAAATCGGGCACCGAACCGGCTGAAACACGACAACTTCTCGAGGATATCGCCACGCTGCCCATGCTCAGACCCCGCGGACTTATGACCATGCCTCCCTTCACCGACGATCCTGAAGACGCCCGGCCGTATTTCCGCGAACTGCGACTGTTGGCCGAGAGCCTGGCTGCAGAAAATCTATTCAGCGACAATAAAAATGTTGAACTCTCCATGGGAATGACGAATGATTATCGAATCGCCATTGAGGAAGGGGCGACGCTGGTACGTATCGGCACTGCTATTTTTGGAGAACGTCCGCCTAAAAACTGAAATATACCGTCTGGAAAGGCTGTGCTCCCAGCGGGTAAAAAAAACCACTCACCCACCTGAAGGTCTGCAATGAAAATTACAATGATAGGCACAGGCTATGTCGGCCTCGTCACCGGCACCTGCTTTGCCGAGTTTGGCCACCACGTCACCTGTGTTGACACCGATGGAGCAAAAATCACCAAACTCACCGAAGGCATCGTCCCAATTTACGAACCCGGCCTCGACACGCTGGTCGCCAAGAACGTCAAGGAAAACCGGCTCAGCTTCTCCACGGAACTGGGCGAAAACGTCGCCTCCGCCGAGGCGGTTTTTCTAGCGGTGGGCACGCCGAGCAGCAGACGCGGCGACGGTTATGCCGACCTCTCCTACATCTACGAGGCGACCAAAGAAGTCGCTCCGCACCTGCGCGGCTATACCGTCATTGTCGACAAGAGCACCGTTCCTGTCGGTACGGCCAAACAGGTAGCCCGGGTTATACGTGAGACCAATCCGGATGCCGACTTCGACGTGGCCTCCAATCCCGAATTTTTGCGCGAAGGTGCAGCCATAAGCGATTTCATGCGGCCGGACCGAGTGGTAATCGGCGTCGATTCCACCCGCGCCGAGGAGGTACTGCGCGGCATCTACCGTCCTCTCTATCTGCAGGAGACGCCGATCGTCAAGACAGACATCGAGACCGCCGAGCTCACTAAATATGCGGCCAACGCCTTTCTGGCCACCAAAATCAGCTTCATCAACGAGATAGCACTGCTCTGCGACTCCATTGGCGCCAACGTCGTCGACCTTGCCCGCGGCATCGGCATGGACGGCCGTATCGGCAAAAAATTTCTTCATCCCGGCCCCGGATACGGCGGCTCCTGCTTTCCCAAGGATACCCTCGCTCTTATGCGGGTAGCCCAGGAGCACGGACAAAGCCTGAGAATTGTCGAGGCCGCAGTCGAGGTCAACGCCGCCCAGAAAGCAAAAATGGTCAAGAAGATACGCGACAGCCTCGGTGGATCCGAGGCCGGCAAGACCATAGCCGTACTCGGTTTGACCTTCAAACCGGAAACAGACGATATGCGCGATTCGCCCGCTATCACCATCCTGCCGGCTCTTTTGGAAAAAGGTGCCACCGTCAGAGCCCACGATCCTCAGGGCATGGAGGAAGCCAAAAAATATCTTCCCGACACCATAACCTATGTCGGGTCAGCGTATGAAGCCTGCGAGAATGCAGATGCCGTCGTACTCATGACCGAGTGGAACCAGTACCGGGCTCTCGATCTGCAGCATATCGGTGAGGCAATGAAGAACAAAACGCTTATAGATCTGCGCAATGTCTATGAGCCGGAAAAACTTCGGGAAATGGGATTCAGCTATACCGGCGTGGGAAGATCGTAGCGGTCTGGCACCGCCTTGCCGAAGCTGTTTTTCGAGGACAAAAAAACCTGCCCGGATCCGGGCAGGTTTTTTTGGTTGAACTAATGGCCAGTATTCAAGGTACCCTAAAGACTTATTTGCCTTTCGAGGCCCGTTTTGCAGCCTTCAAAGGATTGACCTTGACGTTGGTGACGATGATTTCCGGTTTCTGATGGGTTGCAAAATTGCAAATCCCCACTCTCCACTTGGCCTGGGGGTAGAGGTAGGTCTGGCAGTATTTATTGCCCTCTGCCTCGACCACCCGGTCGCATCCCTCGCATTTCTCAACTATGGGCTGGAATTTCCCTTCGCTGTATTTTGCTTCAGCCTGACTCTGCATACCATCCTCCTGGATCTCTCTATATTCGCTTTTCGCACGATACAATAGTGTTTTTCTTACCAATATTCATCAGGCAGGACGACACTCACCGTGACGATGGTGCAATTTACTGCCATGACAATGATTTATCCGCGCTACGGGGGGCTTGCCCGGGAGCAGGGGCAACACTCCAGTCATTTTGCAGCGACAGAATCAGATAATATACTAGAGCAAATAACATTTCTCAAGCACAATTGCCTGGATGCCTAAATAAACTTTGATGTGCCGATTTGCAGGGGTATTTGTGTTTACAACTGCAGAAAAGCCAGCTAATGTCATCTTTTGACCTTAGGTGTTTAAATTTACTGATTAATATTCTCTTTATCAAATTTTTGATTCGAAATGTATTGCATTATCGTCATCCCTTGTTTTAATACTGTTCATAGTTTAGAATAACGTATCATTATCAAAGGAGCAATTTTCCTTCAATTCCAGTAGGTTTCAAGGCAGGAATCTTATCAAGCCCTACCCCCGGAGAGTGCAATGCCAGTATATGTATGGAAAGGTAAAAACCAGCACGGTGAGAAAAGAAAAGGTGAAATAGAAGCTCCCGATCAGGCCGCGGCCCTCAACCAACTGAAGCGCATGCGGATTATTGATCCCAGGATCAAGGAAAAGCCCAAGGATCTGCTTGAGAGCATTCCCTTTTTTCAACCGAAAATCACCGGCAAAGACATCGTCGTCTTCACCCGTCAGCTCTCGACCATGATCGACGCCGGTCTGCCGCTGGTGCAATGCCTCGATATTCTCGCTAACCAGCAGGACAACGCCACCTTCAAGCGTGTTCTCCGTGAGGTTCAAAAAGATGTAGAGTCCGGCACCACCTTCGCCGATTCCATGCGCAAGCATCCAAAGGTCTTCGACAACCTCTACACCAACATGATCGAGGCCGGCGAGACCGGCGGTATCCTCGACACCATTCTCTCGCGTCTCGCCCTCTTCATGGAAAAATCCATGGCCCTGAAGAAGAAAATCAAGGGCGCAATGACCTATCCGCTCATCTGTCTGGCCATCTCCATTCTCATTCTCGGCGTCATTCTTATTTTCGTCATACCGGTCTTCGAGGAGATGTTCACCAGTTTCGGCTCCACCCTGCCGGTGCCCACCCAGATCGTCATCAGCATGAGCAACTTCTTCAAGTCCAATGTTATCTTTATCATTCTGGGCGTCGCCATTTTCATTTTTGCCTTCAAGAAAGTGTACAACACCGAAAAGGGCAGAATAACCATTGACCGAATGCTTTTGAGAGCACCTGTTTTCGGCATCCTCGTCCGTAAAGTAGCCGTTGCCAAGTTTACAAGGACACTCAGCACCATGCTGCAGAGCGGTGTGCCCATCCTCGAGGCGCTGCAGGTGGTCGCTAGAACCGCTGGCAACAAGGTCATCGAGATTGCCGTCTTTCGTGTTTCCGACGCCATTGCCGAGGGTCGCCCTATTGCCGAACCGCTTTCCGAAAGCGGCGTCTTTCCCAACATGGTCGTGCAGATGATCAACGTCGGCGAGTCCGTCGGTGCCCTCGACACCATGCTGGAGAAAATCGCCGACTTCTACGACGAAGAAGTCGACCAGACGGTGGAGAACCTCACCGCCATGATCGAACCCTTCATGATGGTATTTCTCGGCGGCATGATCGGCGGACTGGTTGTCGCCATGTATCTGCCCATTTTCAAGATCGCCTCGGTTGTCTAGAATTTTTTACGGTTGCATCGCAAGGTACTTGCCATTCTGGTGCCTTTTGTGATTTTTTTTGCTATATTTTGAATAAAAGAAGTCACATACGTTGACATTATTTTTTCAAAGCATATGATTAGACGAAAGATATCAACTCAAGCAACTCATAGAAGGGGGAATTATGACACTGACCAAAGCTGACCTTGTACAGCAGGTATACAAAAAGCATGACAACCTGACCAAAGCCCAGGCCACCGATTCCGTTGAGGCCTTTTTGCGTATCTCCAAAAACTCGCTCATCTCCGGATCGGATCTGTTGCTCAGCGGGTTCGGTAAATTCAACGTCAAGGACAAGAACTCAAGGCGGGGGAGAAATCCACAGACCGGCGAAGAACTGACGCTCGATGCCAGGAGAGTCGTGACCTTCAAACCCTCGGGCATTCTGCGGGAAAAGATAAACGAAGGTTAGCAGCAGACAGCACAGTTCCTCTTTTCATGAGTTGCGGTCCGGCCAAAGGTCCGCTCTGACGTTTGAGAAGCAGTCTGAAAAATCGGTTTTCCTGAGATGATCATCCATCGTCTCAGGAAAACCGATTTTTTCGTTCATTCACAGGGACGACGTTTCGCCTCCACGGACCTACAACTCATCGCCTCCTTATTGCCGATCACAACGGATGCTTTACCGCGGAAACGTGCTTTATAGCCTTCGTCTCGGTCCCCGGGAAATATCACGCACTGTGCCAAGAGCGGTACTCACCATCATCTGATACACACCATGAACGCACCCACCTTTGCCCATATATCCCTCGAGAATATAGACGACACGGGAAAGTACAGCCTGCATCCCTTTTTTGGACCAGAAGATGTTTCCGATGTTTCCGCCGATCTGCAGAACTCGGTGGCTCTCTGCGGCATACTGACGCCGCCGGTTGTCGTCGCACAAAGCGAAGGAAGATACGAGCTGGTCTGCGGCAGACAGCGCCTGCTCTGCACCTCGGCCATTCACAACCACAGCTCCTGCCTCTGCAGGGTTTTGTCGGAAACGGTGGCCGTCGAGGATATTCTCACCTGTGTCATAGAAGATCAATGTGCATCGGGAGGGGTACGCATCATGGAGCAGGCTATCTTCGTCGGCTTGTGCCGCGACATGATCGATGACAGAGGACGCATGGAAAAATTCATCCGCTCGCTTCCTCCGGGGAGAATTACCAAAGGGAGTCATTTTCTTCTGCAGTTGTCGCAACTGGACGACAGGCTGAAAACGGCGGTGCACAAAGGGATCGTCTCCGAGAGAATTCTCGGCGACCTGCACTCCCTTACCGAGAACGACCGGCTTCGCTTCGCCGGACTCGCCGAAGAGCTGCGCCTTGGCGCCAATCAGCAGAAAAAGCTCATCTCGCAGCTCGCCGATATCTGCGCCCGGAAAGGCATCGGCCTCGACACCCTTCTCCGGGAAGACAGCCTGCGAAAGGCCTTGGAAGACCCGCTTTGTGCAACGCCGCAAAAGACCGACAGATTCATCCAGGCCGTTGGCCGTCTAAGCCACCCCAGCCTGACCCGGGCTACAGAATCTTTTGTCGCGGAGGTGCGGGCGCTTAATCTTCCTGAAGGGTGCGCTCTTGCTCCTTCGCCCTCCTTTGAAAGAGACGAGGTTCACTTTTCCGCCCGCTTTGCAAATCTCAGGGAGTTTCAGGATTTCTGGAAAATAATGAGCAAGGCGATCACGGACCGGTAGTCAGTTTTGAGGGTAGATGATGGTGCCTTCGACGAGCAGATCCTCTCCCATTCCGGTGTAGTCGACATCACCAAGGCGGACAGCCTCGTCGCGGCCGGTTATCTGCAGGTCAGCAGTGAGACTCTCTCCGCCGTTACCGGCGAAAAGCGGGGCGTAGAACAACTGCGCCTTATCGGCCAGGCGCTCGGCCAGGAGCGCCGAAAAAACGGCACCTCCGCCCTCGACCAGCACCGAGGTTATCTGTTTTTCTCCGAGCAGGGCCATCACGGCCGTGAGATCGACCCTGCCGCCTTCTGCGCCGTCGACCTCGAAAATGCGCGCTCCTTTGCGCTCAAGTGTTTCTCGTTTTTCCCCGGGAGCCCGGGATGTACAGAATATCCAGGTTTCCGCTTCCGACTGCTGGTTGAGCATTCTGGCGTCAGGCGATGTAGACAGACGGCTGTCGACCACCAGCCGCAGCGGATCCCTGCCTCGTCGATCCTGAAGCCGGGTCGTCAGTGAGGGGTTGTCGATTTCCACAGTACCGCGGCCGACGAGAATTGCGTCATAGCAATCGCGGAGCTGGTGAACCTTGTGAAGGGAGTCGGCTCCGGTAATCCAGCCGCTACGTCCCTTCTGATAATTGAGCCGGCCGTCGAGGCTGACCCCAGCCTTGATGACGACCAGCGGGCGTTTGCTGGTGATATACTTGATGAACGGCTC
>CAKZOA010000040.1 GCA_937132035.1 uncultured Desulfobulbaceae bacterium
AAAAGATCGGCCGCGGCCATGGCGTCCAGAAGGGCGTCGATCTCTGCCGGCGTCAGGTTGTCGCCCGATTTTACCGCCGCCTTGCAGGCCATGGTCGCCAGTACATGATCGAGGTAACCACCGTCACCGTTTTTTTCACTGCCGAACTGTTCGAGGACGTCGAAGAAGATTGCCGATGCTCGCTGATCTCCGGCCAAGGCCGGCACCGCAGAGATGACATAGGAATTGCCGCCGAACTCGGCAATGGTGATGCCGAGCTGTGCCAATTCTTCGCTGTTGGTTTCGACAAGCTCGATCTGTAGTGGGCTGAGCTCGACTGTTTCCGGAAACATCAGGGTTTGCGAGGCTACTTTGCCTTTGCGGTACTGGCTGCGCAGCCGTTCGTAGAGGAGTCGCTCGTGGGCGGCGTGCTGGTCTATGACAAGCAGTTCGTCGCCGGCCTGGCAGAATATGTAGAGGTTGCGGAACTGCCCGACGACCTGCAGACCATGGGAGGCGGCGCTGCCTCCAGGAATGGTGGTTCCAGAGTCTTTGCGGTTGTCCGCAGGAGGTACTTCCCGGGTCTGGGTGGGTATGATGGTCTTGAGACGCTCTGAGTGGCTCTGGTGGTCCTGCCGGTAAGGCGGGCTGAAAAGAGAAGGACTGCGGGAAGATACCGGGCCACCTTTGGTGGAGATATCGTTTTCTGGAATTTGAATTGTGTTTTCGGCTGCAGAAGAATTATCCGGGATGGGGGGAGGCGATGGGCTCCACTCGCTGTCGGCGGCCGGTGGTTTGAAATAGGCCGAGCGGATGCTTTGCTGGTAGTCGTGCATCGCCGTGATCACCTTCTGCTTGATGAATTGGTGTATATCGCCGCTGTTGCGAAATCGGACTTCGTGTTTTGCCGGATGGACATTGACGTCTATTTCCTCTGCAGGTACCCTCAGGTGAAGATAACCCGCAGGTGTTCGGCCTTTGAGCAGAAAACCTCGCAATCCCTCGAAAACGGCATGCGTCATCAGGCGGTCGCGGATGGTGCGGCCATTGATAAAAAGACGCAGCCTCGCCGAACCACTGACACTTCGTTCCGGGGGTACGAGGAAGCCCCGAAGACTTCTTCCCTGGAAATTTGTTGTGTCTTCGCCAATTTCGATGAACATGCCGTCGTAGCTGAGAATAGAACGCAGCCGGTGCTCGAGGTCATGGCCGCTTCCCAGGATGAGGGTTTCTTTGCCGTTGACTTTCAAAGAGAAGGCGGTCTCGGGAGATGCCAGGGCATAGTTTTTGAGGATTTCGTCAATATGGCCCAACTCTGTGCGGGCGGTCCGGAGGAATTTCTTGCGGGCCGGGGTCTTGGCGAATAACCCCCGAACTTCGATATCCGTGCCGGAACTGCAGCCAGTTTCCTGAGCTCCCTGCAATCTGCCGTAATCAAATACCACCTTGGTTCCCAAATCACTTTCCCGAGGTTTCGAGATGATGCTCATCTTGGCAACCGATGCAATGGAGGGAATGGCCTCGCCTCGAAAGCCAAGGGAGTTGATCGCTGCAAGATCATCTGTTTGGCTGATCTTGGAAGTGCCATGGCGCTCGAAGCAGAGAAGAACGTCGTCTTCATCCATGCCCAGACCATTGTCAAGAACACGGATGAGGCGCGTGCCGCCGCCCTCCACTTCGACTTCTATGCGGTCGGCGCCGGCATCGATGCTGTTTTCCACCAGTTCCTTGACCACGGATGCCGGTCTCTCCACCACTTCTCCGGCGGCGATCTGGTTAGCGAGCTGTTCGGGAAGGATACGTATTTTAGCCATTGGTCAATGAGGTGTTGAATGTTTCGCCGGTCATGGTAAGGTGATTTCGTTATGGGGTCTATAAGGTACCGTGATCGCATGTCTTATGAGATCGCTACCGGAGCGGCTGTACAGAGAGATATGCGTTTCGTCGGCCGAGGACCACTTCCACCGTATACATCTACCAGCGACCGATAAAGAGTGCCAGCGACAAAAAAAGGAAATACCGCTAAGTCTTCTCCCCGCAAGAATACCAGAAAAACGGTACGGAGAAAACCCTATGGTGAAAAGCATGTCATCGCCTTTCTTTTTGGCATTTGTCTGCTGGTAACCGTCTTTCTGACTGTTTTTCTCGGTGCCATGGTAGCCCTGAGAATACCTGATATCCGTACGGTTGCCCATTATCAGCCATTGCAGACAAGCTTCATTCTTGACCGGCAGGGTAACGTCCTGGAGAGGATCTACAAGGAAAACCGGGTGGTGGTTCCTCTGTCGCGGATGCCCGAACTGTTGCCCAAGGCCTTCGTCGCTGCCGAGGACGGACGTTTTTTCGACCATCCTGGGCTTGACTTCTTTTCCGTGCTACGGGCGGCTGTCGTCAATATTAAGCGCGGCGGCAGGGCTCATGGAGGGTCGACCATCACCCAGCAGGTCGCGAGATCACTTCTGCTATCCCGCGAGAAAACATATCTGCGCAAGTTCAAAGAGGCCATATTGGCCTGGCGCATAGACACCCTGCTGAGTAAAGAAGACATACTCTACATTTACCTCAACCAGATCTACCTTGGCGCCGGCGCTTATGGAGTGGAAGCGGCATCCCAGGTCTATTTCGGCAAGCATGTCCATGAGCTCGATCTCGGGGAAATCGCTGTTCTCGCCGGCTTGCCCCAGG
Organism: uncultured Desulfobulbaceae bacterium; assembly: GCA_937132035.1. GTDB lineage: Bacteria > Desulfobacterota > Desulfobulbia > Desulfobulbales > Desulfocapsaceae > Desulfopila_A. Next base: position 2,665 of record CAKZOA010000040.1, read on the forward strand.
CGCCCAGCAGGTATTCGCCCCATGATAATCTACAGGGGGCGGTGCAACGACAGCGCTATGTTCTCAACAGGATGGTGGCCGATGGTTATGTAGAAGCGGCTGCAGCCAGAGAGGCCTTCGAGCAAGGCCTGGATCTGCATACCAATGACCGCGACTCCGCCCTGGAGGCGGGGTATTATACCCAGATTGTCAAGAACCGGGCCAGGCGTCTGATCGGGATTCCGCTCTATCGTGCCGGCGTAACGGTGCATAGCTATCTTGACCAAGGGAGTCAGGCAGCGGCGGTTCAGGCCCTGCGAGACGGTGTGAAGGCCTCATTCGGCCGTCAGGCACGACTGGGGAGCGACGGGAAAAAAGAGGCGCCGCAGGGGGGGCTGGTTTCCATCGATGCCTGCGGATCCCAGGTAAGGGCGCTTGTCGGCGGTACCGACTACCAGACTTCTCCTTACGACCGGGCGGCTATTGCCAGACGACCTGCCGGCTCGGCCTTCAAGCCGGTGATTTTTGCAGCAGCTCTGGAGCGTGGCTGGCAGCCCTCCTCCCTGATACTCGATGCACCGCTGTCCATAGATGGTGGCGCGGACGGCAGGTGGCAGCCGAAGAACTATTCCGGCAAATATCATGGGAAGGTAACGCTGAGGCAAGCACTTGTCCATTCTTACAATACCGCAGCCGTGCGACTGCTGCAGCAGGTGGGGCTGAATCCGGTGCATGAACTGGCTTCATCTTTGGGCATCAGTTCGGAGATGCCCGGTGATCTCTCCATTGCCCTGGGATCTGCGGATATGACGCTTCTCGAGCTCAGTGCCGCCTACCAGCCGTTTGTCTGTGGAGGAGAGTATGCGCCCCCTGTTTTTATCGATCGCATAGAAAGGGCGGGGGTAACGGTGCTCAACCGCAGAAGGCCGGCTAAGACGAAGGTGCTCTCAACCGGGACGGCGGAAAAGATGAAAGGCATGCTCGCCGGCGTCATCGCTGAAGGGACGGGCAGTCGCGCCCAGGGACTCAAAGGGCTGAGCGGTGGCAAGACAGGGACCTCCGATGATTTACGCGATGCCTGGTTCATAGGCTTCAACGACGAGACGATCACAGGGGTATGGGTGGGCCACGATCGCAACCAAAGCCTTGGCAGCGGCGAGAACGGCGGCAGAACGGCGGCGCCGATCTGGCATGATTATATGCTGCAGATCGAAAAGAAAGGAAACTAGCCTGAATATTCCACGCGTTGAGATGGTCTGTTCGACGAGAAAACCGGTGACTGGCATTTCGTGCGCAGGTCAATCACAGAAGCGATGAAGGAGAGCGATAGCAGCCGTCTCGACTCGGTCGGATAAAAATGGTCATCCCCTTCATTCCCTGCTCATTGTACCAGCTGTTGCATTGACGACCGCTCTGGTGACTCTCTTCAGCTCTTGGTGTCAGAGATGACGAAGTGCGTCGTCTCTGGTGCATAACATGTTTGGGCTAGGAAAATATGCCCTTGAGGGTAAAAAAGAACACCATGGCCATTATTGCCCCCGCCGGCAGAGTGATGAGCCAGGAGATGATGATATTGCCGACTACCCGCAGAT
>CAKZOA010000041.1 GCA_937132035.1 uncultured Desulfobulbaceae bacterium
CGGTTCAATGGCCCTGGCCGACGTCAGGGGCTCCCCCTCGCATCCCTGGCCGAAACTGACAATGGACCGCTCTGCACGCTTGAGATGTTCGATGGCTAGCTCACTGATTTCGGCGCCGGTGGGAACGAAGGTGAGACGCTCCTGGGTGGAAGGGCAGCAGCCTGAGGGCTGCAGTGAGATACAGCCGACACAGTTGGCGTTGCACTGCGGTGAAGTTGGTAGCGGCGCCTCCCAGCGGCCGAGAAAGTAATTGCGCGCCGCCGGGCAGCAGTAGGTGAGACAGCATTTGCCCAGATGCTGGATCAGTCTGTTGTCGGGGTACTGTTTGAGCTGTGCTCGTGTCCGGTGGTCAATGCGGCGCTGGTCGAACTGGGAGGCATCCTGGCGTATATCATTGTCGCTGCGGAAGCCGGCGACCCAGAAGCGGCCGTCATGCCAGCCGACGGCGGTGTAGGCAAAAAGCGGCAGAGGTGTGGAGTTTTTTGCTTTGCTCTGGTAGGCGGCATTGAAGACAGCCGTATGGGCCGGCGCCATGAAGGCGGCCACCGCCTGTATGCCCTGGTCGGAGGCAAAAGGGTTTTCTTCGAGGAGCAGAGGTTCGCTTGTCCGCCGGTCGCAACCGACGGGCAGGCGATCTGGCAGGAGGAAAATCTCACTACCCTCGGGTAAAGGGATAAGATCATCCAGGCGCGGTTGAAAGAAACGGCCGTTGCTCATGCCGGCCATGGCCAGATCGGAAAAATCGCTTATGTTGCCTTGCTTGTCGGCAAAGACCAGAGAGGGGAGTGCGGCGGGATGCATTACTTGGGGCGTAAGGCATGCAGCACGGAATCGAGTGATCTGTAGATATCAAGGTCCTCACCGAAAATATCCTGAATGTCCTTATGCTCAATCAGGTCTTCGATGATGAACTGGGTCATGTAGAGACTGACGATGTTGGGGTCCTGCACAAGAGTTCGTGCGGGAGCGAGCTTGAGCTGGAGGTCGAACTCGTCGATGTCGATGAGTTTGCGCAGCTGTTTTTCGAAGACGATCTGGATATTATTCGAAGATGTTGTCTCGATGATATCCCGGTCGATGAGGCGCTGGACGAGCTTGGTTGCAAGTGTCTCGGAATTGTCGCGGGCGAGAATGAACATTTTTCGTCTTTCCTGCTCACGTTTTCGATCGATGGCGCGAATTGTCTTATCGGTTGTGCGGGTGTGACTGACGTGTGCCTTAGCCATGTATATCTCCTCTGGGCTACAGAACAGGGCCGTCGGACTGAGACCCTTCCAGATTATTTTTTTGTGCGGTTATGAATCATTCTATACTGATCGAAAAATTATCACTACTATAAAGTTTGGCAAAGTAGTTCATTTTTTCCTGATGGTCGCCGGCCAGGGCAAGGTCGTATCTGTCGGCATATTCACCGGCCATTCGGTGGGTATTGAAAAGTGGTATGTTCAGTAACAGATTCTGCAGGCTCTTGTCCAGGAATAGCGAGTCAAAGGAGTTGTAAAAGGCGTCGAGAACATCGGGCAGCAGTGCATAAAAAGAAGCCGAATCCTCTTCATAGAACAGCGATTCTTTCGATTCACTGAGGCTTGCCGAAACGATGTCTTCCTCTTTGCCGAATTTCCAGCCGGTACGGCCTTCATTGTAGCCTTCCACCCACCAGCCGTCCATTATGGAAATATTGGGTACGCCGTTCATGGCGGCTTTCATGCCGCTGGTACCGGAAGCTTCCAGCGGCCTTTTGGGACTGTTGAGCCAAACGTGTACGCCGGATACCAGCATTTTGGCGATGTTCATATCGTAGTTGGGAATGAAGATGAGATTGGCAAGTCCGTTGCTTTTCTCAAAGAGTTCCGCCTGGTAGCTGAGTATATGCTTTATGACCTTTTTACCAGGTTCATCGGCTGGATGGGCTTTGCCGGCGAAGAGAAAGGTTACGGGTCTTTGGCGATCCAGGAGAATGTCGCAGAGCATGTCGATGTTGGAAAAGATAAGGTCGGCGCGTTTGTAGGTGGAGAACCTTCTGGCGAACCCTATGGTGAAGACCTCCGGCGAAAGAAGGTTGTGGTCGCTGAGTATCGACGACAGGTAGTTGGGAGGATTGATCCAGGTACGGGTCATACCGTTGCGGTGTTCCTTGAGCATGGCATTGACATACGCAAAGAGCTGTGCCGAATCCCTCTTCCAGGTCTTTGCAAACGAGGAGCGGAAGGAATGGTCTTTGAGAAGTGTTTCGATACCGGTGAAAACGCCCGGATCTTTTCTCCAGTTGTCGAGGGCGGCAATGCTGTCAAAAAGGGCGGCACGTTTCTCGCTTATCCAGGTAAGATGATGAACTCCGTTGGTTATGGCTGAAATCTTGTGGGCGAAGGCGGGAAACTGTCTGCGAGTGACATCGCGGTGAATTCTGCTGACCGAGTTGGCAGTTCGGTTGACCCGCATGGCGAAATTAGTGAAGTTGTAGGCAGCCGGGTTGTCGGCATCGACGGCCAATACATCGAGTATCCTGCGGCAGGACTTTCGGCTGATGCCGGCATAGAGCTTCTTGTCGAAACGGTCATGGCCGGCGGTGACAGGCGTGTGAATCGTGTAGACTATCTTTTTGGAAATTCTGCGGGCGGCTTCCTGTATCTGCTCGTTTGAGGCCTCTTCGATATTATTGTGGCGTAGAATTTGCTGTAGCTCTTCGCTGATGAGCTGTATGACAACGACGACGCCATGCTGCTCGTTGAGATGGATGGTCCTTGAAGTTATTCCCAGGGCATTGACGGCGGGTAATATGCCGGCGCCGAGAAGTCGCCGCTGCAGCGCCTTGGTAAGGGAAGATGAGGCGTTGTAAAGCTGACGGGCGGTCTCCTGGATGACTTTGGTATTACCGGTGACGGAAAAATCAAGCAGCAGTTCAGGGACAAAATAGTCGAGGGTGCTGCTGAGTTCGGTTTTCATCCAGAGATGGGCCAGCGCCAGTGCCGGCTGGTTGTCTTCGGTGTAAAAAGGAACTTCTATCTCCAGCGGTATTGCCGGATTGTGTGGATCTTTGAGCAGGTACAGCGTCGGTGTCTGCTCCGGCGACCAGACGGTCGAGCGGGAAAGCTGGCCCAGTTCGGAATCGACATATTGGGAAAAATAGCCGTGGCGGTAAAGCAGGCTGATAGCGACGACTGGCAGACGTAGGTCGGCAAAGCTTTTGAGAGTGTCACCGGCGAGTACGCCCAATCCTCCGCCGTAATTGGGTATCTTCACTGGACCTTGATGTGTTTTTTTCAGGTGCCTCTGCAACTCCGGGGCGCTGCTGGAAAGTATGCCACGGTCTGCCAAATGTCGGCGAAGTGGATTGTAGACGTCGAGGTCGGCGCCTATTTCCATGGATATGTAGAGTGAAGAATTACCGGAGGGGTCGGTCAGCTTCTGCCAGACATCGTTGAAAACGGCTTCGGTAGTGCCGAAAAAGGTTCCTAACTCGTTTTTGACTAAAAAATCCGCAGGAGAAATATTGCCATTGAGCGGAGCATGACTAAAGTATGTCATAATTGTGTCACTAAGATTCTATAATTGTTACTTTTTTGTGGATGATCCGTTGGCGCTGACGACAGCACCTCGCTTTTCGGGATTGTAGGCAATTTTTTAATGAGTATTTTGCCCGTTGTACACATAATTTTTTCAAAGAGATTGGCGCCGGCAGAAAATAGTGCTTGAATTTTATACGTTTTCCTATATATGTAGAGGACTAAGGCCGCATTGTGCAGCGGCGGCGGTTTCTTGCATTGTTACCGCCTGAAATAGGCATAATTGAATTCGTTCACATATTACTAAGCAAATGGAGGTTGTAAACATGACTAAAAGGATTCAGGTGTTGCTGCTCGCTGTCGTTGTCGGTTCATTTTTGTCTCTTTCCGGCTGTGGGTCAGATAAGAAGTCGGATAAAGAGATGGCTCCCGCCAAGCCGGAAGAGCAAACCATGGGTGAGGCCGAATCGCTGGATTCTCCGGAGAATCCGATGATTTCAGAGGGCCGCACTTCCGCGCCCATGCTGCCGGTGTATTTTGACTTCGATGCCTCCACTATTCGCGCGGATCAGGAAAGCAGAATAGTCGTCAACGGCGATTTCCTCAAGGAGAACCCGGATCAGCTTATACGTATCGAGGGCAACACCGATCCCCGTGGCACTAACGAATATAACATGGCTCTTGGTGAGCGTCGCGCTATCAGTGCAAAAAAATATCTCAATAATCTGGGCATCGACAATACCAGAATGAGAACTGTCAGTTATGGTGAAGAGCGGCTTCTGCTCCATGGTCATGACGAGCTTTCCTATGCCCAGAACAGAAGGGACGACTTTGTCATAGTCAAGTAATAAATCGAGTAAAAAGGCGGCAAACATACGATTCAGGCTGGAGACCATATGTTTTTTAAAACGGCAAAATATGCAGTTATCTATAGTCTTGTAACACTCTTCTCCTGTGGCTTGGCCATAGCGGCAGATGGGAATATGAAAATCGGCATCATGAATGTCCAGAAGGTTCTGGTGCAGTCCGAGGCCGGTATGAAGGCCAAGGCGGTATTCGAGCAGAAAAATCAGGAACTGCAGGCCTCATTGCAGGCAGACCAGCAAGCACTCCAAGAGCTGCAGCAGGAAATCGAGAAAAAAAGCTCGGTGTGGAGCAAGGAGAAAAAAGATGAACAGGTCCTTGAATTCAACCGCATGCGGCGTGATCTCAATACCAAGACGGAAGATGCCCGTATTGAGATGAAAAGACTGCAGGACAAAGAGCTCGAGCCGATTGTCAAGGTACTGGAAAAGGTAGTTGACGACTATGGAGCCAATGAAAACTACACCATGATTCTTGATTCCAAAAGCGGAGTAATCTATTACGATCAGACCATCGATATCAGTGATGCCCTGATCAAGGAACTCAATAAGGCGATGCAGTAAAACAGCGGTCTCGGTACAAGACCCCTGGTCCTTTAGCTATGCACGAAGACGATGCCGGAGCAGGTGCTCCAGCATCGTTTTTGTGTTTCGGCAGAAGTCTTTTATAGCACCGCCTTCGGAGTTAGGAGAGCAGAAAAGCGAATGACTGTAAAAAGCATGACCGGTTTTGGCCGGGGAGAGCAGCAGAAAGACGGTAGAACCTGGATTGCTGAGATTCGGTGCGTCAACAACCGCTTTCTCGACATCAAGATCAAACTGCCGCGGGGCTACGCCGCCCTAGAAGATACCATTCGCAAAAAGATCGCCGTGTGGCATCAACGCGGCAGAGTGGACGTCCTGCTCAGTGTCCACGGAGATTTCTCCGATCTTGAGAAAATCTCCGTCAATATGGGGCTTGCTGAGAAATATCGGAGCATTCATGCTGAGATGGCTCGAAAGCTCGATATTCAAGACGATACCACAACCTCTTTGCTGGCGACCTATCCCGATGTTCTCGTTCGTGAACAGCAGACTGAGGATCTTGACGAAGTCCGGCAGATCATAGATAGCGTGCTGACCGAAGCCCTTGAGAATTGCGAGCGCATGCGGCTGCAGGAGGGGGAATCGCTGCGTGCCGATCTGCAGAGTAGAGTTGTCTTTTTCGTCGCCAATCTCGAAAAAATCGAGAGTAGTGTGCCTGGCCTGGTGGAAAAAAGGATGCAGACTCTCCGGCAACGCCTGGAAAAGCTGTTGACCACTGTTGATCTCGATCCTCTACGCCTTACCCAGGAGATCACCATATTGGCGGATAAAACCGATGTCACTGAGGAACTCGTTCGACTGCGAAGCCATATCGGACAGTTTGAATCTTTTCTTGTCGAGGAGGGTGTCGTCGGCAGAAAACTCGATTTTCTTATCCAGGAGTTTCTCCGCGAGGTCAATACCCTTGCCTCGAAGATAAATGATGCGGAAACGGCGCACCTCACTGTCGATTTGAAAAGCGAGCTGGAAAAAATTCGCGAACAGGTACAGAATATTGAATAATGCCTAACCCCAACATTTCACCAAAAATGGAATGTCCATTTTTGCCCTTCGAGCGAGTCGATATGGCCTGCCGGCTCTACTCGTGAATTATTCAGGCTACAGAGACGGGAAGAGAGTATGCAGCTGCTGAATGTCGGTTTCGGCAATACGGTTATTGTCGACAGGGTTGTAGCGGTGATCAACACGGGCTCCTCACCAGCCCGCAAGATAAAAGAAATAGCCAAAAAAAACGGAAAATTGGTTGATGTCACCGAGGGACGGAGAACACGTTCCATTATTATCATGGATTCCGACCACATCGTCCTCTCCTCCGTCCAGACCGAAACCATAAGCCAGAGAATGCTTGCCGTACAGACGGGCTATCATCTGGCCGAACTGGTGAGTACCCACACAGCAAAAGGAACGATTCGCTCATGAGCAAGGGCAAGCTCTTCATTCTCTCCGCACCCTCGGGTGCCGGAAAGTCGACTCTTCTCAACGAGGTGATGAAGCGACTCAAAGGTCTTGCCTTTTCCATCTCCCACACCACCAGGGCACCCCGGCGTGGTGAAACCGACGGGGTAGAATATCATTTTGTTGATCGAGAGACCTTTCTTGATATGAAGGAAGAAGGTCTTTTTCTCGAATGGGCCGAGGTACATGGCAATTTCTACGGCACCAGCCGACTGGCCGTGGAGGAGCAGGCAGCCGGAGGCGCCGATGTTATCCTCGACATTGATGTCCAGGGAGCAGGGATTATTAGAGGGCAAGGCGGTGTTGATGCCGCCTACATTTTTCTGGCCCCGCCCAGCCTTGCCGAGCTTGAGCTCCGTCTGCGCCGCAGAGGACTCGATGACGATGAGACCATAGCCATTCGCATGGCCAACGCCCGTGAAGAAATGTCCGCCAGCGATGAATTTGAATATTTGATCGTCAACGAAAATAAGGATGAGGCGGTGCGCATGTTTGAATCGGTCATCCTTGCGGAAAGAGCACGCGGCAGACGACACCTAGACGGTGGCGAACTCAGACGGGAACTGTTGCCATGAGCGGAAAACGAAGGAGTGGCGAGCAAAGTGGCAGGGAGAAGCGGCTGGCGGCCGGCGAGGATCTGCTCTGGGGAATCAATCCGGTTTTCGAGGCCCTGCAGGAGGAACCCGAGCGTATCGCCGAGCTGATAGTGCAGAAAGATAAGCGGGGCAGCAGGTGGGATGAGCTTATTGCCCAGGCCCGCAGCAGCGGCGTCAAACTCAGTTTCGTTTCATCCTTACGGATCGAGGGTGGCGGACAGATCCGACATCAGGGAATCGCCGCGAAAATGAATACGGCTGCCGTCATGCCCTTTGATCAACTGCTGGAAAAATTCAAGGCGCTGGTGGAGCAGGGACACTGGCCCCGGCTCATGGTCTGCGACAGTCTCCAGGATCCCCACAACCTCGGTGCTATCATCCGGTCGGCACATGCTTCGGGGGTGCAGGGAGTTGTCATCACCAGGGAAAATTCTGCGCCTTTAGGCGGTACAGCCGCCAAATCAGCGGCCGGGGCTCTCTCCCATATGGATATCAGCCAGGTGACCAATCTGGTTACTGCCCTTGAGAAACTTAAAGAGGTCGGGGCCTGGATCTTCGGTGCCGTCAAGGAAAGCGGCGCCCAGAGCGTCTATAAGACCGATTTCCGCCTGCCGGCCTGCGTCGTCATCGGTAGCGAGGGCAAGGGAATCCGGCCCCTGGTGCGTAAACACTGCGATGTGCTGGTAGCGATACCGATGCAGGGGCGGCTTGATTCGCTCAATTCCTCCGTTGCCGCTGGCGTCATACTGTTCGAGGCCATGCGGCAGAATATGCAATAGCACGTATCTTCTTGAAACGATAGGGTAATGAGATTGCAGGCATCCGCATGCCAAACTGTCACCAGCACAGCCGCCTTCGGTTTGTGTCTTGTTCTATTTCTTCTTCTCTTGCAGTTTGGCTTTGAGCAATGCGCCCAGACTGCCCATCTGCGAATCGCTTTTTTCCTTCTTTTTGTTGTCGATGAACGCTTTATAATCCTGCCTCTCAGCCTCCTCCTGGTTTTCCGGGGCCTGGTAGTCGGAGGGCGCAAGGCCGATACGTTTTTCCTCGGCATCGATGGATTCGATAAGGACCTCGATATCCTGGCCAGTCTCCAGTACTTCCCGGGGATGGTTGATGCGCCGGCCGCCGCCCAGTTTTGATATATGGACGAGACCGTCTACACCCTCATGCAGGGTGACGAAGGCGCCGAACTGGGCCAGGCGGGAGACCCTGCCGATAATTTTGGTGCCGGCGGGGTGCTTCTGGATGAAGGCGTCCCAGGGGTCTTCCAGGGTCTCTTTATAGCTCAGGGAGATACGATCCTTGTCCCAGTCGATGCTTTTGACCACCACGGCGACTTTCTGGCCGACGCTGAAGTGATCGTTAATGTTCTCGACCCGGCTCCAGCCAATTTCCGAAACCGGTATGAGGCCGTCGACGCCGCCGATGTCGGCGAAAGCGCCAAAGTCCCGAATGGAGGTGATGACAGCCTCCACCGTCTGACCCTCTTCGAGGCTCTGTTGCAGCAGCTCTTTCTGTCGCTGCCGTTCCTCTTCCTGAATGTCGCGAGCGGAAACCACGAGATTGCGTCCGTTTTCCTCGAAGCGGGTGATACGAAAGTCCATGCGGGTATCGATATAGGCGGCGGCCGGGTCTTCCACCCGGCGCAGGCCCATCTGCGAAAAGGGGCAGAAGGCGCGGACATTGCCGCCGAGGGTGACTTCGAAGCCTCCTTTTATCTCTTTTTTGACATAGCCTTCCACCGGTATGCGGTTGCGCCACGCCTCCTCGAGATGGGCGACACTTGAGCCGGAACCGAGCTTGGTCGTAAAGATCTGCTCTGAGCGTTTGGCCTGCAGAAAATAGACCTCGAGTCTATCTCCCTGCTGGACACTGATGTTGCCTTCGTCGTCGGTGACTTCGGCTGCCTCGAGAATCCCTTCGCTTTTTCCTCCGACATCGAGAAATACGTGTTCGCCGCTGATACCGGCGACAATCGCCTCGATTTTGTCACCGGGTGTGAGCTTGCGCAGGGTGTTTTTTTCTTGCGATTGGAAGAGCTCCTCAAAGCTGTCGCTGAAATGTTCCATTGTTTTCTACCTGAGTGTGGGTTGAAGGTTGTTCTGTCGTTGTATTACATCTGCACATGGATGGCAAGTGCCAGGTATTTGCCGTCTTCTGCGTAGAGAAGATGTTTTTTGTCAAGGTCGGCCAGAAAATGCAGCACCATCTTTTCCTCCAGCTGGGGAAACTGTTGAAGTATCTCACTGAGACTGCGGATTGTCGCGCAGAAGAGATAGAGAAGACGAGAGATGCCCTTGAGTCTATGCATAAGCGCTGGTCCGGAGAGTCGCTCCTGGCGGATGATCAGGAAGCTGCTCCCGTCTCTGTAGCCGAGGGCCGGCAGGGAAGAATCCTTCCGCTTCCGATGAAACTCCTGCCAGAGGGCTACCCTGCGGCGCACCTGTTGCCATCGCTTCTGCTGGATGGTTTTGTCGCCGCGGTAATCTTTGATGAGCAGGTGCATATGGACCAGAATCTCTGGGGGGAAAAGGCTGGCATAATACCCGTGCCTGCTTACGGCGTCGATGCCGTAGCGTTTGGGATCCCGGTCTATTGGGGATCCCTGGCCGAGGAAAAAGGTGGCGACAGACAAAGGGTGAAAGGGCAGGGCATAGTCGAGATTGACCAGGGTTTCCTCGGCTTCCGCCTGAACCGAACCCGGGAATTCGACTATCAGGTTGCCGTCGAGACGGATGTTGTTTTCCTTGCAGTATTTGAGAACGGCAAGATTTTCGATGACGGTGGTGCCTTTATTCATTTTTTCGAGCAGAGTGGATGACAGCGCCTCTATGCCGACCTGCACACCGCTGAGCCCTCCCTGACGATAGAGCGCCAGGGTCTTTGGCTGGCTTACGGCTCTGATCTCGGCGAAGAAGTCGAGGTCAATACCCCACTTTTCGACGGCTTCGAAAAATCTGTCGGTCTCTTTGGGGGGCAGGGCATTGTCGCAAAAAGTATAGTCGAGACAGTGGTGGTCGTCGATGTGGTGGCGCAGTTCCTGCAGCAATCCTTCCGCGTGTTTATACCGATAGCCCTGCCATTGCAGGTTGAGGTTGCAGAAACGACATTTGCGCCACCAGCACCCCCGGGAGAACTCCAGGGGGATTCGTACCCTGAAGGGTCTGCCGGGAAATATGTTGTCAAGTTCCCGGAAGTAAGGGTGGTAATCGGCGCGGGGCAGTGTATTGCAGTCGAGCGCAGTGGGAGTGGTCCCCGCTGTGCACGTGGTGGCAGAAGCATTTTCGTTTTTTACCGACCGGATGAGCGAACGGCAGAGATGAAGCAGTTGTTCTTCACCTTCGCCGGCTATGACGTGGTCCACTTGAGGGAATTGTTCGAGAAGGGATGTGCCCAACTCGCCGACACACGATGAACCGCCGAAGACGATGGAGAGAGAACTGTTTCTTTTTTTAATACCACTGGCGGCAGCAAGAGACGAGAACAGTTGGCTGAAGCAGACGCTGAAGCCAACCAGGCTGTATGAGCTGAAGGTGGTAGCGTCGAGCCAGAGCTCAAGCTCCTTCTGCAGCCGTTGCCGATAGGTTTCGAAGTTTTTGGCTATAATCGGCGTATTTTTACAGCATTTGCGGAACAGGGCGGCGGCGCTTTTTTTGTGCTCGGGAAAAAGAATGGCACTGTAGAGAGCCTCCCCGGCCCAACTGTTTTTGCTCAGAGCGGTGTAGGTTTCCGGACTAAGACTTCTGGCTACGGCGAGATAGGGATGAAAGCAGTCGACCCGGACATCGGATCTGGTTTCGAGGTAGGCCTTCAAAGCTCCCAGCTGCACAGAGGGACGGTTGAAAAGAGACCATGGCATGGAAACCAGAGCAACCTGGCTGGTGATAGGGGTTTTGGGCATCGTTACTGATGTATGATTTCAGTGCCTTCAGGGGGAGTAAAGTTGAAAAAATCCGGCGCCGGCCTTTCGCCATCTTGAAGGAGGCTGTTCTCTTCCATGTTGGAGATGGTGAGCAGGGTGACGGTATCGAAGGTATCCCTGATCTCAATGCGCTTTATTTCCAGGGTGTCGGTGACCCATATCTGGATGTCTTTTATCTGGGTCGGTGCTTTTTTGGGAACAAGGGTGATACTCTCATAGCCCACCGGGGCGGATCCTTCGTCATTTCCTGCAGAACCGCTGAAGACAGCAAAATCGTTCTCGAAGGAGGAGGTGCCGGTGAAAAAGGAATAGGTGACATCCTGCTGCAGAGTTTCCGCAGGGGCGATGATCATCTGATTGAGATTTTCAAAATACATCTTCAGGGTTGTACCGTCGCTTATGATGACCTGGGTATCTGGTGCATGGTAGTTCCAACGCATTTTTGCTTCGCCTTCGGTTTTGACGAAATAGGCCCGGCCGCTTGCCTGTCGTGGTCTGCCGCTCATCTGGCCGCTGGTCCGCTGGTTGAAGCTGAAACTGAGGCTTTGAAGGCCGCTGAGGTGTCTGGCTAAGTGACGGGCCGTCTCCAGGGGAGGAGAGGGGGCAGCCGCGGCTCCGGCTGTCGCGTACGGAGAGAAAGGCGACATGATGCTGACGAGCAGCAGGGCCGGGAGAGTCAACAGGCGCATATACATTTTCATGGTGAGAGAAACTCCAGAGGACGGCCAAACAGCCGTGTGGCGATTTTTTGAGCATTTTTGGTTATATCAGACAGGTAGAACGCATGTTGCACCGGCTGATAACAGTGGGTTCCGGGGTGTGAACGAGACAGAAGCTGACGCAGGGACAGGGCTACCTCCACCGATGAGTCGATCAACGCCACCTTTCTTCCCATTCGTGCCTGGATAAGTTCCTTGAGGAGCGGATAGTGGGTACAGCCGAGAATAAGGGTGTCGACCTGCTGTTGCCGCAAAGGATGAAGATATCGCCGCAGTATCATTTTGGTTTCTCGCTTTGCCGTCCATGTTTCTTCTACAAGTGGGACGAGCAGAGGACAAGGCACGGAAAAAATCCTGCAGGACGGATTCATCATTCCAATCTGCTGCTCGTAAACGCCGCTGCCCACCGTCGCCCGTGTACCTATGATACCAATTCTGCCGGATTTTGAAAGGCTAACCGCTCTCTTGGCGGCCGGACCGATGACTTCGAGCACCGGAACCTTGAATTCCTGACGTATTATTTCAGTGGCAACGCTCGAGGCCGAGTTGCAGCCGACCACGAGTATTTTGGCGCCCTTGCTGACAAGAAATTCACAGTTGCGCAGCGAATACTCAGTAATGATATCGGCGCTCTTGGTGCCATAGGGTGTTTTGGCTGTATCGCCGAAATAGAGGAGCGAAACGTCCGGTATCAGGTTTTCTATGGCCCGGACGACCGTCAGTCCGCCGATGCCGGAATCGAAAATGCCTATCATGATAGAGTGTTACGCGTGGTGGTGAAGGGCTCTGGCCTTTGATTCAATGATTACCTGGCATCACCTGGCGGCTGAGGCAGGGTGGTATCGGCGTACATGGGTCGCAGTATTTTCAGCAATACTATACAAGGTCGCGGCAAAAGACAAGGTCATTCCGGCAAGCGGTCGTCTTCGCCGCGCTTGTGCATCAGGGAGAATAAAGAGCGGCCCCAGAGAAAGATTGCCGTCTGTAGAAGAGTGAAAAACGGCCACTGTCACTCTTCTAGTTATTGACAGAAACACGCGGGAGAATTACTTTGACGTTGGTCTTCAATGAAGAATCTATCAACTGTACCTATTAGAGCTGGTAACAGCTATTTACTGAATTTTCCATATTTTCACCAGACGTCATGGAGTAGAGCAATGCCCGTATATGAATATGAATGCAAGGAATGTGATAAAACTTTTGAAGTGCAGCAGCGTATCAGCGACGATCCTCTCCAGGCATGCCCGAATTGTCAGGGAGAGGTAAAGAAAATTATCTCCATGACTTCGTTTCAGCTCAAGGGCGGTGGATGGTATGCCGACGGCTACGGCACCCCGAAAAAAGAGGAAGCCGCGAAAACGGAAAAAAGTGCTCCCGCCTGTGAATCCGCGCCGGCTGGTGGTTGTGCCGGTTGTCCGGCGGCGACAGCCTCCAGCTGAAAAAAGGAGACCGCAAATACCATTCTCCTTTTACCGACCTCCCACTGTCTCAAGAAAGAATGGCCATGGCATCACCGTAGGAGTAGAATCGGTAATCGTGGGCGATGGCCTGGGAATAGCACTCCAGCAAGGTGCTTCTGCCGCAGAGAGCGGCGACCAGAAAGAGAAGAGATGATTTTGGCAGATGGAAATTGGTGATGAGGTTGTCTACCACCCGGAATGTGTAGCCGGGCATGATGTAGAGATCGCACCAGCCGGCCATCGGTCTGGCCGAACCGTCGGCAACGCTGGCAAATTCCAGGGCCCGGACAGTGGTTGTGCCTACGGCCCAGACCTTTTTCTTCATGTCCCTGGCTCTGTTGATTCGCAGGGCGGTGTCCTCGGGAATGCAGACATATTCGCTGTGGATACAATGTTTTCTGATGTCGGCGGTGCGTACGGGGGCAAAGGTTCCATAGCCCACATGCAGGGTCAGTGAAACGACATCGACCCCTTTATTTCGGAGAGCCTCGACCAGGGATGGAGTGAAGTGGAGACCCGCCGTGGGGGCAGCTACGGCGCCGGTGGTCCTGGCGTAGACCGTCTGATACCTCTCTTTGTCCTCATCGTCTGTGCCCCCGGCTCTGTCGATATACGGCGGGAGCGGGATGGTGCCATGTTCGTTCAAGACATCGGGTAGCTGGCGATGGACGGGATAGGCGAGTTCTATCTCTACCTTGCCGGCGTCGAGGTTTTTGACTATGGTGCAGCTGAGTCCGTCACCGATATGGATTTTACTGCCTTCAACGGGTCTTTTGGAGCTCTTGACAAGGGCAGTGGTGCGGGCGGAGGATGTCGGTGATGAAGGTCGGACGGATGCTTCTTGCGGAAATTCCAGCAGAAAAACTTCGGCTCTGCCGCCGGTTTCTTTTCTTCCCAGGAGCCTGGCCGGAAAAACCCGGGTATCGTTGATCGTCAGTACATCACCCTCGCTGAAAAGCCCGGTGATATCCGAAAAAAGTCTGTGGTCGATGGCTCCGCTTCTCCGGTCGAGGACCAGGAGCTTTGAAAGATCCCTTCGCGAGGAGGGGTGCTGGGCAATCTTGTCTACAGGGAGTGCATAGTCAAAAGCATCCAGGGAGAAGTCGTCACGCATGGCGTTGGTATGGGCTATGAAGCAGTTGGCTCTTTTTGGGTTTTTGTAAAGTAGTGTTGCCGAGGACATTTTGTGTGACCCCGCAACTGCTGACCGACGGTCCTTGCCTTAGTGGGGCGGAGCCGACGATGACCAGGGAAGCGAGTTAATTACCATGATACTATCCGTTGCTGCAACCCAATTCGAGATGGAGCCGTTCAAAGCAGCGGTCGAGGATGGTCGCTGCCGGAACTTGATAAGCGGGGTCGGACCCGTGGAAAGCAGCCTGCGGCTGGCCGTCTTCCTTGGAGAACAACAGAGCAGTGATATTGGTGCGGTGGTAAATTTCGGCGTAGGCGGCGCCTATGCCGGATCACACGGGGGCGATTCCGTCGAGCTTCTCGATATCTGTCTTGCCCAAAGCGAAGTTCTGGGCGATCTGGGGATTTGCTTTCCCCGGCGTATCGATGATCTGCCAATGCAGGCGGCG
>CAKZOA010000042.1 GCA_937132035.1 uncultured Desulfobulbaceae bacterium
GTCAACACCCGGGAGCCAGATATCGAGCAGTACCAGAGACGGTTCCTGGCTGTCGAGGCTCTGCCAGAAACTTTCTGCATCCTGATACACGACGGCATCATAGCCTTCGTCAGAGAGTATGCTGGAAATTGTGGAGCAGATCTGGGATTGATCGTCGACGATACAAATGGGATTCATGATTTTCGACCCTGAATATGTGGTTAAGGCGTTTATAGAAACCCTATACTATAAGATTTTACAAGAGTATGCTGCCAAGATCGTCATGGGAGGCGATATTTTCCGCTCTCCTCCTTCACCAAAGGCCTGCTGCCGGGCTTTTCATCGTCAGGGTTCACCGTCTGTTTAGGGAATACAGCTGAAACGACCATTCCCCTGAGAGGAAAAACCCGTTTCCCTTTGGCTTTTAGGCTGGCGGTGCTGGAAAATCTTTTTTGTGCGGTGCAATGGCGGCACCGAGCCAGGCAATGGTTTCGCCGAGGTTTTTCATGTTGTTCAAACCTTCGGCGTCATCGGCTACCTCGCCCTTTTCGCGGCCCAGCCCTAGATTCCAGTAGGTGGAGCCGGGCACGAGCATCTGGTTCATCAAAAACATATGATTGATGGTATCGAAAACATGTACGGCGCCTGCACGCCTGACTGCCACCACTGCGGCGCCGATCTTGCCCTGAAAAACGCGGCCGTTTGCCAGGGCGACGTATCCGGAGCGATCGAGGATGGCCTTCATCTCGCTGCTGACGTCGGTAAAATAGGTCGGCGAACCTAGAATCAGGGCATCGGCCGTCGCCATTTTGGTGAAAACGTCATTGAAGAGGTCATCGTGAGCGCTGCACCGCATGTCTTTTTTCTCCCAGCATTTGCCGCAGGCAATGCAGCCTCTCACCGGCTTGCCGCCGACGGTGACCAGTTCGGTCTGCCATCCTGCCGCAGCAAGGGGCTGCAAAGCGGCATTCAGCAGCATCTCGGTGTTGCCGTTTTTTCTGGGACTTCCATTTATAGCCAGTGCATACATGGTCTCTACTCCTTGATGAGTGGGTGATCGGTTGCGCCCAGGGGTGCGAGGGGCAAAGAGCGCATTTATCTACTCCAGGCCTTGCCCAGTCCATCAAGCATAGTCAAACGCATGATATAATGAGCATTGATTGAAAAAATGTTCCTGCAATATGGGGAAATGGCTTTTGCCCATTCGCTCCTGTCGGATTATCTCTTCGCACTCCCTGTGCCGAGTTTTTGCCACATATACTTTAAAATAGTTCCGGCTGGATTTGTCAAATGGCAGTTTTGAACAGAAGGTCTCTCGGAGCAGGTTGGAGTCTGTTTTTTTTCCCACCTTCTTACCTGATCACTCGTTGTCTGCACATGGAAAAGCTGCCTGCTCAACGAGCCCGAGGTGATTCTCACCTGTCACAGTTTTTCGGGACGGGACCATATCGCTTCATCGACATCCCCGTTGGAAAAAAAATAGCATAGAGGCAAAAAAAAACGTGGGGTGGTCACTCTATGATAACCCGGTTGTGGAATACTGAGGGAGAAGAACGAAATGGCAGAAATAAATGTGAACAATGGGGAGGATGATCATGAATCAGATATACAGCGAGGAGCTGTTCGATACATTTCCAGAGATTTTCGACCGGAAACTGCTGGCCGGCGGCATCGATTGCCAGGACGGCTGGTTCGATCTGCTTGGCGAGTTCGGTCTGCAGGCGCAGCGTCTTCGCCAGATGACGCCGTCAGCAGATTTTCGTGTGCGCGCCATCTTCGTTGAAGACGGCATGCTGCGCATCCGCCACCAGGCAGAGGCTCCGCTTGGCGGCCTGGTTCACCAATTCCAGCAGCGGTCGAAAACCCTTTGTGAACTCGACGGTAGCCCCGCCGTCGGTCTCTTTGCCTGCCAGCCACGCTGGCATCGCTATTTGTGCCGGCGGTGTGCCGATTTGCACGAACTGATGATGGTGGAAAAACGGCCGCCGATGCAGTATGGCGCCGACGATAAAGAAGATTGCCGCGTCCTGGTGTTAAGCGCTGCGGCCTAAACCCGAAGGAAGGAGGAGATTATGTTGCCCCAGGTACAGGAAAACACTACAGGCCTTTTTGGAGTGGACATTACAAAGCGTTGCGAGGAAATCCAGCGGGGAAACTGGTACTGCCGACTCACCGAGACCATTATCGGTGATTTTTTGATCATTCCCCTGACCTCCAGAAGAAAAATACAGTCTGAAGCTTACACCATGAACAACTGTTGCCGGCACTACACCGCCGCCTGCGCGGCCTTGGAGTACGTCCTCTTTTCCCTGCGCAGCCGGGCAGGTGAAAGGCAGGCAACTCTCGGCCTGCGCCGCGAAGACGGCTACTGGCATTTTGACCAGTGTGTCGGTCCCTCCAATACCGAAGTGACGGAGGAGTCGCTGTGCTATTGCGATGAAAATGACATGATCCTGACGGAGAGCTATCCCACCGAAATCTACTATGTCGCCCAGGAGGTGGTGCGCTTGATGAATGCGCCGTCTTCCAAGGTGCATTGATCCCAGGGGAGGGAACTTCCGGCCTCCCGGAAGGGATGTGCCCCGTGGGGGGCAAGGTGCCGGAAGAAGCGGTGGCTGTACCCCGGCGAAGAAACGATGGGAGTGCCGATTACGCCTTGACATGGTTATTTGGGTAAATTACCATATGTTGTAAAGGAGAGCTATGCAAGGCAGACAAAAAGCACTTATAGAGGCCAAGGCTTCGGTATTAAAAGCTCTGGGACATCCTACCAGGCTGTGGATGGCGGAGCAATTGGCGGGTGGTGAAATGTGCGTTCGCGATCTCGCCGGCAGCATCGACGCCGATTTCTCCACCATATCCAAACATCTTTCGGTACTCAAGCAGGCGGGGGTGGTGGCCGATGAGAAACGGGGCAAACAGGTATATTACCGTTTGCGGGTGCCGTGCATCATTGAATATATGCCCTGTATCGAGGAGGTTATCCGCAACTCGGTACAGGACCGCATCGATTTTCTGGAGTGATTTTTTTTTGCAGTAACGCTTGGTTAAATTGCCAAATAACAAAGGAAGATAGCTATGGATTGGAAGAGTGAATGGAAACCCCTGCTCTGGCTGGCTGGCGGCTTTCTGGTCTTGTATTACCTGCCCATCGGCGAACCTCGGTTCAACGAGGCCGTTCTCGAGGCCTTTTATCTGGCAAAGTGGTATGCCAGGGAGCATGTGCTGCTCTGCCTGGTACCGGCCTTTTTCATTGCCGGGGCTGTTTCCGTATTTGTCAGTCAGACGGCGGTGATGAAGTATCTTGGTGCCGGGGCCAACAAGGTACTGGCCTATAGCGTTGCCTCGGTCTCCGGAACCATTCTTGCCGTCTGCTCCTGTACCATCCTGCCGCTCTTTGCAGGGATCTACAGAATGGGCGCAGGGCTGGGACCTGCAACCGCCTTCCTCTATTCCGGCCCGGCCATAAACATTTTGGCCATCATTCTGACGGCGCGTATTCTGGGTCCTGAGATGGGCTTTGCCAGAGCCATCGGTGCCATCGTTTTCAGTATCGTCATTGGTGGGCTGATGGCCCTGATCTTCCGCAGGGACGAGCAGCGCAAACAGGCCCTGCAGATGGCGATGCCCGAGGAGGAACAGAAGAGAACTCTTTTGCAGAACGGTTTATATTTCGCCTCGATGATAGGTATACTGGTATTTGCCAACTGGGGCCGACCGGAGGAAACCACCGGCCTCTGGGCTCTTATCTATCAGGCCAAGTGGCTGCTGACCTCCCTTTTCGCCACCGGATTTGCCATTATGCTGATACGCTGGTTTGAACTGTCCATGGCCAAGGTCGTCTCTGTGTATGTCGCAGTCGGCCTGGCGGCGCTGCTCTTTCCGCAGACGCCGGTGCTGGCATTCAGCATCGCCGTGGTCGGTCTTTCCATAATAACCAGCAGCGATGACGGTGAAAACGGTCGCTGGTTTTCAGCATCCTGGGATTTTGCCAAGCAGATATTGCCGTTGCTGCTTATCGGTGTCTTCCTGGCGGGTCTGCTGCTCGGCCGGGTGGGTGAGGAAGGCCTTATCCCCTCCGAATGGGTGGCGGCCGCCGTCGGCGGCAATTCGCTGTCGGCCAATTTCGTTGCTTCCTTTGCCGGAGCCTTCATGTACTTTGCCACACTCACCGAGGTACCCATTCTCCAGGGACTTATCGGCAGCGGAATGGGCAAAGGCCCGGCCCTGGCGCTGCTGCTGGCAGGCCCGGCCCTGAGCCTGCCGAACATGCTGGTAATCCGCAGCGTTATAGGCACCAAAAAGACCGTGGTCTTCATCCTGCTGGTGGTGGTCATGGCTACCCTCAGCGGCATTTTATACGGCAGCCTGGTGTAAACCTTTTAGTGTCACCCCAAACACTTCATGAAGAACGGACGACACTCGAAAAATTATTCAATGGTATCAAATTGTAATGAGAAAGAAAGCTCAGCGAGTGGCATTGGTAACGAGCAATTTCAGGTGAAGATTCATAAACTTTTTACTGTAAAGGAGAGTATCATGAAAATACAGGTTCTCGGGCCGGGGTGCGCCAAGTGCAATCAGATGGCCGAGGAGGTGGCGCAGGCCGCCAATGAGTTGGGTGTGGATTTCGAGCTGGAGAAGATCAGCGACATGAACGAAATAATGAAACTCGGCGTCATGATGACCCCGGGCCTGGTGGTAGACGGCGCGGTCAAATGCGTCGGCAAGGTTCCCACCAAAAACGAAATAAAGTCGTTTTTACAGTAGCTCGAACATTTCTTGAAGAATCCGACGATGCAGTGCTTTATACGCATTGATATCGTGTGGTGAGCCGTGTTCTTACTATCTCTGTCGTGTCTTCGGAAAAAAAGCAATATCAGGTTTTACCGGTAAAGCGCAGGGTGCGTGCAAAGCTTAGAAAAAACTGATACGTATGAAACTCGGCCTGGCCTCTTACAAGGGGTCCAGGCTGCAGACACCCGCGAAATGAGCAACCCGGATCCCCAGGCGCGTAGCTGAATTTCGTTGGTAATCAGCTACGTTTTTGAATACTTGTTGAGCAGCTGAGTTTTCTGCGTAATCAGCTAGAAAAAAGTGGAGTGCGGCTCAGTCCGGCAGGCAGTTGATACTGTGCACCCGAAAGCCTCGGTCATCGCCACAGAGAGTATTGCAGCAGCCGTAGGATTGCTCCAGTTTGAAGAGTTGCCCAAGCGGCAGGCCGAGAATCCTGGAGAGCAGGACCCGGTTGACCCCGGCATGGGCGACGATGGCCAAACATTCGTCGCCCATGCCGGCGGCCTTTTCAAAAGCCGGCCATACCCGTAGCAGCAGATCGGTAAAGCTTTCCCCCGCCTCCGGACGAAATCCTGGCAGGTTGAGTCTGCGCGCTTCATGGCATCCGGGAAAACGATCCTTAACCTCATCCACGCTCAAGCCCTCCCAGGCACCCAGGGAAATCTCCTTGAAAGCAGCCACTTCTTCGGCCGCGCCGCCGATACTTCTGCATACAATGTCTGCGCTCTCGCGGGCCCGGCTGAGCGGACTGCAGAGCACCCGGGATACCTGGCGGGAAGCCAGGACGCGTCCCAGACGCTCCATTTGCTCGCGTCCCTGCGGTGTCAGTGGCAGGTCAAGGCTGCCGACGAAGCGGCGTGGGGCTTGCTGGACTATTTCTCCATGGCGAATGAGCAGAATGGTGGTCATGATGTCGTCTCCAGTGACAGAACTGCCTCAATGGTCCTGCCTGTTGTCTGCTCGAATATCTCCTGCAGAGCAAGGGCATTGGTCATGCGTTTGTGAATCGCCGCGCAGGCTTCGTCGTCTCCGGTATAAAGGCTGAGTTTATGGCCGAAGCGCTCGCGGATGCTAACCCTGGCGGCACCGGACATCAGCTTGTCAGCAAGGCAGACAAGCTCTTTTACCCCAAGTCTTCTCTTTGCCGGAGGCGGAAGATCCCGGTGGAAGCCGATGGGTTCGGCCAGAGCGTCGAGTCCCAGTTCTCTGACAATTTCGGCGCCGCGCATCTCATGGCGAGGCTGCCCTTTGGCAATATCGTGGAGCAGGGCGGCGTTGTGCGTCAGGGCGGCATCGATGCATGAGCCGTGACGATTGAGCTCCCTGGCCAAAGCGACCGCCGTGCCGGCCACGGCCCGGCCGTGGGCTACTCCCCTGACCGGCATGGTCTGGGCTGCCAGTACTGCCGCCTCGACGGGTTCGCCGATAGCCATACGGGTAAGCCGTAGCTGCAAGGCAGTAAAATCCTCGAATGTGTCGCAATCAAGCAGAATCCCTCTGTCCCAAACGGGGACAGCATGCACCTTTTCCTTGTCGAGGACCCTCCGAAGGCCGCCGTGGCCGCTAGAGTCGAGAATGGCGGGAATCACTGCCGACGGAATAAGAGGCGGATGGCCGTATCTGCTCTTGAAAGCGGGATGGATCACCGACCGGCCGTCAAAGGCGCTGAGCTGCGCCGCCACCGTCGCCGGCCGTACCAGCGGAATATCGACGGGCAGCAGGAAAAAGCCGTCGTAGTCGACCAGTGCCCTGGCGGCGGTGCACACAGACGAATACATACCCTGCCGGTGATCGGTGTTGTATAGACAACGAAGGCCGTGGCGACCGGCTTCCTCCTCGACTTCGTCTATCCTGTGGCCGGTGACAACCGTCACGGCGTCGATGCCCGCCTGACGGAAAAGCCCGGCGCAGCGGCCCAGCAGACTGGTATCTCCCAGGCGCATGAGCGGTTTGAAATCATCTCCCATGCGTGAGGAAAAGCCGGCTGCGAGAATGACGGCGGCGATATTCATGCCCCCATGCCCGCCCGTACCTGGATCAGTTCTGCGGCAATGCTGATGGCGATTTCTTCCGGGGTGTCTGCTCCTATCGGCAGGCCGATGGGGTTGTACACCCTGGCCAGATCGGCATCCGTAAAGCCATCGTTCTTCAGCGCCGTGTAAATCGCCGCCCGCTTACGGCGGCTGCCGATCATGCCGATGTAGCCGGCATCGGTGCGCAGGGCCTGTGCCAGCACGGCACGGTCGTGGAGATGTCCGCGGGTAACAATGACAACATAATCATCACCGCCAAGAGCGCCCAGGCAATCGGCAAAGGATTCGATCACCCGCACCTCCCGGGCCTGGGGAAAGCGCTCTTTATTGGCGAATTCGGCACGGTCGTCGATTGCCACCACCTCGAAACCGGCAAAAGCGGCCAGCTGGGCGGTAAAGAGGGCGACGTGACCGGCGCCGGCCAGATGGACCACCCCGGGATGCACCAGCGGCTCGACGAACAGCGGTCGGTTATGAAAATGCATGAGAAACGAAGCCCGATTGGTTGTGGAGAGGATTTCTCGGCGCAACTCCTCCTCTATGTCGTCTCCCTTTTGGCGGCTGAGGTGCAGCATTTTCAAAGGCTGATTTTCGACGGGTAGCAGGGTGACGATCAGGGGCCGCAACCCTTGCTGATATTCCTGCCGGATGGTGCGGTACCAGTCGAGCTCCTCGGGTTCCACCATATGCAGCAACACCGTGACGGCACCGCCGCAGATCATGCCCTCCTCGGAGGCGGAAAGGCCGTCGAGTTTAAAATCAAGCTCGGTCCAGGCCCGGTTGTCACGGAAAAGTTCACGGGCTCCGGCCAGGCAGGCCCCTTCAAGAGCCCCCCCGCCGACGCTGCCGCTGAGGCTGCCGTCTTCGCGCACCAGCATCCGCGCGCCCGAGGTCCTCGGTGCCGAGCCGGAGCTGCGGATTACCGCAGCCAGCACAGCCCTCCGGCCGGTCTCTAAAAGAGTGATGAGATCATGGAGCACATGGTGCATGGATGACTCTCCTCTGGTTTCACTTGAGTGGTGTGAGTGTTTCTCTGAAGGTGATTTGCCGTCCTATGTCAACGATGGTCTGTTTGAGCGCAGGCGATGCGGCAAAGGCTGCGGCCAGGCGCCGTCGGCCAATTTCGAGAATATCATTGCTAAGACTATCGCCTATGACCGGAAACGGCAAGAGCATCGCCAGTATTTACTACACAGTTTTTTTGCTGTTGGTGGTACTGAATACATCGAAGTCGCACTGAACATGGTTTCGCCCTGGCAAAGATACAGGCGTTGGCTTCACAGACGTGGGTCCGCATCATTGGAGCCCGGGAGGTGCACCAGTACTGCCGTATTACGAAAAAAGCATAAAAAATCAACGATATCTTGCAATCGCGGCGAACACTCGGTAGATTCAGCAGATATGGTCGCAGGCGGATCTTCGAAGGATGAAATTCTTCTGTATCCTCGACTGATAGTTCGTCTCAACACGTGGAATACCCGGACAAGGAGTAAGTCGAAGTAGCACAAATATTTCTCAGATTCAGGCGTTGCCAGCAAATCAAGTACAACCGAAGAGCCGTACAGTTACTCCAGCCAGCATTGATTTTCTGAAAATACCCCAGAGATGGGCAGTAAGCGAACGCAGTGAGGCTCCGAGAAAGTGCCTCCCCCGACAGGCTCCCAGGTAAACCGAAGTAATGGTTTCATCAGACAACTCTCAACTACGGCAAGAATATGACCAACAACATCAGTGCAGTGCAGCAGCGGAGCAGTGACGAGAAAAGCCGGTCAACCCTTATTAAATTTTTGATTATCGTTTTACCTATGTGGATAAGCGCCAAATTCTACGGCGGCCCATATATGGAATTTATCCGCAATTACTTTGCCGCCATGCTCCTGATCATCCTCTTCGGTCTTATATTTCAACTTATCTATCCTAAAATGGAGGAGAAGCGCCTGCTGGTCATTCTTTTCATCGTCCTCTCCCTGTCCCAGGTTGTCAGTTTTTTCGCCCCCTGGCTCTTTTCTTCTCTGAGTTTCGATATTGCCCGGGCCAACTTTTTCGGCGGTATATACTCTTTACATTTGATTCCCTATTACGGTGTCGGCGGATTTATCGGTTACTTCGTTCTCAAGCAGGGCAGGAAATAGATTTTCAACAGGCAGGGGTGCTCGGTGCAGGGCGGTTGCCGGCGGCCCGGGCATCTGCTGGACTGCCCGGTCGCATGGCCGATGGGTGGCGGACGGAGTCGTAGGAAAAAGCGTGGCCATTGGTCCCAGCTCCCTGGCACCAAAAATGCGTGACTGTGGTTGATAGTACGGACGGAATAGAAAAAGGCGGTACCGGCTGGAGCCGGTACCGCCTTTTCTGAGTTTATGCCGGGTATTTTCGGAGTGCCTGGAAAATCCCGGCGTATGGTTATAGAGCTATCCCCACAGTCCCCAGCCGAAGCTGGCGGTAAAGAGGATGGCGATAGCGACTACGACGATCAGCCAAATATCTTCTTTTGCCATAATATCACCTCATTGAATACGTATTAAACCTCTTCGACGACGATGTTCTGTTCCTCGTCGGCACGGGCGATCTGTCTGTTGCTTGTCGTCGACATCTCAGCCTTGAAGCACAGAGCCCACATCATGACGATACCGACGATCCACCAGACTATCTGCCATGACCACAGCGGCGGAAAGCCGGCGAAGGAGAAGGCGTTATTACCGAGAATACAGAATGGTCCGATGGCGAACAGGTACCAGAGGGGAACCAGATATTTCATGGCGTTCCGCCACTTCTGGCCGCTCTCGGAGGGACCGTCGACGTCGTTGAGCCAGTCTCTCATCTCCTTCTGGCGCTCGATGGTCTCGTCGGAGTCCTTCATGCCCACGGCCCGACAGAGATAGGCGATGATCAGACCGGTGAACAGGCCCCAGAATGCCGTATGCATCGACAGCGGATACTTGTAGAAGAAGTAGGTCACAAAACAGGCGGCAATGGCGCCTATCAGGCCGATGACGACACCGATGGTGGGGTACTTGAAGCCGTAGTGTACGCCAAGGAGCATCAGGTACATGATGAAGCCAAAGGCGGTGGCAAAGCCGCCGATCATGACGATGGCGCCAGGTGAGGTGAGACTGACGATCACCGCCAGCAGGGTGAGCACGGTGACGAAGACCCGGTTGGCCCAGATCTGCTCGCTGTGGCCGGCCTTGCCTTTCTTGACATACCGCCAGTAGATGTCACGCAAAACGATGGTTCCGCCGGTACCGATGTAGGGGGCGGCGGTGGAGTGAATGGCGGCGATGATGCCCAGGAAGACGATGGCCATGACCGGTCCGGGCAGGAGATGGTTCATCAGCATTGGTACGACATCACCGTCGACCTGGGGATTGATGGCACCCATCCCTTGGAGAACGCGGGCACCAAGGCCCTGAAAAGCGGTGAAGAAGAACAGGGCGATACCGACGACGAACGTCGACATGAACACCTGCTGCCAGGCCAGTGCTCTCGGTGAAACCATACCGAAGTTCCACAGGGTGAAGGCCGGCGAGGACTGGATGCCCATGAGAGCGAACATGTAGGTAAGGATCATAACCGTGCTCCAGCCGCCGGTTCCCAGGCCGAAGTGGATTATGCTTGGCACCTCGACGTACTTGGTTTCCAGCGCCTTGACGGCGGTACTGAACTCGCCCCAGCCGCCGAGAGCCGGTGCGGTGATAGTGAAGTAGCCCAGAAGGACGATGCTGAGAACAAGCAGGATGAACTGGATAACGCCGACCCAGGTACTGGCTTTCAAACCTCCGGTGACCACGTAGAACCAGACGATGAAGGCCATGAAAAACAGTCCGGCGGTGTAGGGAACGCCGGCGACGATTTCAAAGAGCTTGGCGGCGGCGATGAGCTGCAGTCCCGAATAGAACATCGAGTACAGGACAGCCGACAGTACCGTCAGCCAGCGGACGGCCTCATTGTTGTAGTAGTAGGCAAACATGTCGCCTGGAGTAACGAAGCCGTAGCGCTTGCCCAGCAACCAGTTTCTCTTGGCGAAAAAGGCGCCGGTGATGGGAATCGTCAAAACGTAGAATGACGCAAAGGCGTAGGCAAGACCATCGCGCCAGATGAGTCCTGGATGGCCGACGGTGGTCCAGCCGGAAAACGATGCTGCCGTGGCCGCCATCAAAAAGGCGATAAGCGGAATCGACCTTCCGCCGATGGCGTATCCCGATGCGGTTTTCTCTGTAAAGTAGCCTCTCAGGCCCCACCAAAAGCAATAGATGATGTAAATGCCTAAAAAGAGGTATACCCAGGTTCTAGGTTCCATAAGTGCTCTCCTCCTGTCTTAGTAATAGTTCTAGCTGACCGAAATCACGATAACAGCAAAGTGCCAGTCTTCCTCATCACCTCCTTGTCTGAAAACTGAAAAACGACAGTATTTCACCTCTCCCGGGGAGTTTATCCCAGAGGGTTTCACCTCGTTGTCGCCCCGGATTGCTGATCTTCCACAGCCGCGTGTTGACCACGCCTCCGTTGTGACGCCTACACTGCACAAATCCCGTAAAATGTGCATATTGAAGACATGTGAAATACCCTCTGCCGCCGGTGGGTGGCTAGTGTTCTCTACGATGTTGCAGGTACCGTTGTAAGCGGTACCGACTGCTATGGCGTCGTTCCCATATTACAGGTGTGTCAGGTCATGGGAACGAGAGTCTTTGAAGGAATGGAAGATTACCCGCGTAAACATTCTTCCAATGATATCGCATATTGTATAATAAAAAATTATGATTTGCATCATAAATTTTTAACAAATATTGCATTAACTGGCTATACCTTCATGATAGAGGGGAAATAGTAACACATAAAAGGTACTTTCTGCCGTCTGGGGAAAGGCGCTGCCTCTTTCAGCCAGCAGGAGGGTGTGGAGGGGAGTACATCCCGCATACAGAAATATCGGTCCGGCTGAAATTATGGGTGCGGGTGGTTCACAATTTGTAGATAATGATGAGAATGAAGCTGTGATCTTGACGGACAAAGCAGTTTCCTGGAGTATCCCTGTCTCAGACCGAGTTGCTGAGAACAGGGGGAAAACAAATACGAAAACCAACGCTGGCAGGAATTTCCACCATATTTCCACTATGGCTGTGCGTGAGTACCTGAAAACATTGTAATCCGGAAAAATTGCGATTCTCCGATACACTCCTTGGGCCGCTATTCGTCCCTGCTGGCCTTTTTTCTGCTGAAATGGTAGATAGACTGGAAAAGATGAAGCTTTTTTGTTTTGATATCAACATGAAACCGTTCTACCGCATCGAGGCCCCATGGAAAGAATACTGGTAATTGCCCTCTCGGCCGGCATTGGCACGGCCTTCTATTATTGGTTTTCCCTGATGATTCAGAGAAAATGGATGCAGCAGTTCGTCTTTGCTCACCAGTGGCTGCTCCACCCCAACTCCATCTGTTACTGGCGGACGGTAATGGCAGCCGCCGGTTTCCTGCTCTACTTTTTCACCCAGTTTCAGGCGGCAGCTATATTTATTTTTACCTTTGCTGCTATTCTCGACGGCGTCGACGGCATCGTCGCCCGTAACTGTGACCTTATCTCCAGGTTTGGCGAGTGGCTCGATCCGATGTGCGATAAGCTAACCTATCTGCCGCCATTGCTGGGATTTGCCTATATCGGCATTCTTCAGGTGCATCTGGTATGGATTCTGGTGGTGGTGGAACTCTTCGGACAGTTCTTCGCCCGGCGGATTCTGAGCTTTTTGAAAATTTCGGGTGCGGCTAATAATTTCGGTAAGATAAAAGCCATCATTTGCTTCGTGCTGGTCATCTTCTGCGCGCTGCTGGAAAAAAATACCGGTGTCATAGATATCGGCGACGAAATACTTATTGCCTGCATAATTCTTTCCACCGCCTCGGTGGCTTTCAAGTTCATAGCCAACAGGCTTTATGCCGACATTCTCTCCACCCTGAATTTCTTCTGCGGCGTCTCCAGCCTCTTTCTTACCCATAACGGCTACTTCGCCAGAGCTATAATCGTCATTATCGCCGGTCAGTTGTTCGATCTTTTCGACGGCAGGATGGCGGAGAAGCATGGCGGTACCAAGTACGGTCCGTATCTCGACGACATAGCCGATTTCGTCAGCTTCGGGATTGCTCCGGCCTATATCATGGTCAAACTGGGTTCGCCGGTGGCCTGGGTATTTGCCGTAATCTTCGTTGCCGGAGTAGCCTACCGGCTTATTCGCTTTGTCACCGTCGACAAGAAACGCACAGATCTGCCCGACGGAGTTTTCAATGGCCTGCCAAGTCCGGCGGGGGCGCTGGTGGTACTGGGGGCGTCCATTGCCGTGCCGCCTTCGCTGCTCTATGCGATCTCGGTGGTCACGGTAGCACTTATGGTCAGCCGCATACAGTTCGCCCACTTTGGTCGACTGATCATCCGTCAGGTACCGCGTCCCCTCTTTTTCCTTGCCTCGGCAATGATCATCATAGGTATCGCTTACGTCCTCAAGACCAGGTCCGTCCATCTGTTCGGCTATATGATCCTGGCTTCCACGCTCATTTATATGCTGGTAGGCAGAAGACTGCTCAAGGTCACACCCCCTAATATTTCATGAAAAAATCGAGTGTGGCTTTGGATTTTAGAGGTATAGCCCGCATTTCTTAAGTCTCATGGGTGAAATAGTGGGGGCTATAGTCTGAGCGCGGTCAGTGCCATTGACGGCGCCTCACCGAGGAAATGTGCGGATGGAGCAAAAAAAGAGTTTCTCAAAGGTGGCAACTAGCATATACTGGTAGCAAAGAGGACAATGCTTGAAAATGCATTATGGTGCCGGATTTTATGTTAAAAATAGAAACAAGAACGTTAGTTCTCAGTCTCATTTTCACTTTTTTCTCTACTGTCGCGCCCGTGGTAGCCGTGGCGCAAGAGCTCATTGTCATAGAAAATGACTGGCCGCCCTACTATTTCGGTAATACCACCAATCCCCAAGCCGGTTTTGCCAGGGAACTGCTGGATGCCTGTCTGCCGGACGCCGGCTATACTGCTGAATACCGTTTTTATCCGGTTAAGCGTATGTATTCCTATCTGCGCAAGGGCCTTTTAGATATCGCCATTTTTTCCTACAGGAAAGATCGTGAGGAAATGGTTATCTACGGTCGTGAGCCGATTTTCACTTCCAGTTACCGACCGGTGGTGTTGAAAGGTTCCGCTATCTGCATAGACTCCCTGAGGGACTTTGACTCACTACGGCTTGGTCACCTTGCCGGTCTGCGCTATTCGGCGGAGTTCCAGGAATATGTCCAGAAACGGGAGGCTGCCGGCAGGCTGGTGACCATCACCGATGGCAGGGACTATCTGAAGCTTCTGCTCGAAGGGATTATTGACGTCTTCGTCGATACTCGCGCTACAACGCTGTGGCGGGCCAGCCGCATGGGCGTGACCGAGAACATCCGAATCCTCGGGTTTGATATCAAGACCAGCGACTATTATGTTACGGTCTCCAAAGCCTCTCCCCGTCTGGAGCACCCCCGGGTACTGCTCGATACACTCGATAGCTGTTTCGCTGCCATGAAAGAAAACGGAAAATTTGACTCGATTGCGAAAAAATATGGTATCGACTGATCCGACTTGAATGTGCATCTGACAGTGCAAGGCCACGGAGCGAAGAAAGGATGATTTTTATGAAATACGCGCTCAACCCTGACTCCTTGTAATGCGCAATATTCCACTACGACAGGCCATCGCCGTTGTTTTGCTGGCATCCTTTTTGTTTTCGGTGATCATCGCTGGCTGGCTGACATTGATAGAGCGCAAGAAATCCCTGCGGCGGCAGCTGGAATCCGACCATGCGCGCATTGTCGAGATTCTTGCTCTCGGCCTCCAGGAGTCGGTGTGGGCGCTTTATGCCGAGTCCGGTCTGTCGCTGGTCGAGGCCATCATGACCGATGAACGGGTGGTCCATGTTACTGTTGAGACCGAGGACGGTGTCTTTATAGAAAAAACAGATACCGCCGAACATGAGCAGACGGTGGTGCGCAGTCGTCCGATCAGCTATCACGGCGCCGACATCGGCCGGGTCGTAGTCGAAGTGGATGTTAGCCATCTTCATCAAGCTCTTGTTGATGAGTTGATAAAATATCTTCTCGTTATCGTCATTCCCTTTCTGGTCAGTCTGGCCGCTCTCTATTCTCTACTGCAGTTCAAGATTCTCAAGCCCCTGGAACAGCTCATCAGCCAGTCGGAACGTCTTGCCGAAAAGAATCTCGCCAGTCCCTTTACCTGGAGGCGTAGTGATGAGATGGGCATGCTCGGCCAAAGCCTGGAAGTGACCAGAAGGTCGCTGTACTCGGCTTTCAGCGAACTCGAAGAGATGCACCGGCAGGCCGTTGACACCAGCCGTGGACAGGAGGAGATAAACCGCCGGCTCGAGCATGAGATTGCTGAGCGAAGACGTATCGAAGAACGTCTGCAGCATCACAAAAAAAACCTGGAGATGGCGGTGAGCGAGCGTACGGCCGAACTCGTCGAAGCCAACGACAAGCTGCATCAGGAAATAGAAGAGCGCAAACGAAGCGAGGAAGAGCGGCGCAGAATCACCCTCAAGCTCCATCAGGTCGAAAAGATGGAAGCCCTCGGCCTTCTGGCCAGCAGCGTCGCCCATGACCTCAACAATATCCTCTCGGGCATTGTCAGCTATCCCGATTTGCTGTTGATGCGTATTGACAGCAAAAGCGACATCTACCAGCACATCCTCGAAATCCAGAAAGCCGGCAAAAGAGCCACTTCCGTTGTCGCCGACTTGCTGACGATTGCCCGCAGCACGGCGACCACCTTCGTCGCCCACGACCTCAACCGGCTCGTGGACGGTTTTTTCCAGTTGCCGGAGTTTGAACGGCTGGAGGGGGCAAATAGTGCTGTGGCCCTCGAGATAGAGCTTGGAGCGGAAGAGACGACTGTCATCTGTTCGCCGGTGCATGTGAAAAAATGTTTCATGAACCTGATAACCAATGCCTATGAGGCCTGTGCCGGCAAGGGGACCATCGCCATTACCACGGCCAATGAGCTGGTGGAGGGGCACAGCGGAGCTCCGGCGGACGGGCGATATGTGGTTTTATCGATATGCGACTCCGGCCCGGGTATATCCGATGAGGACAGGGAACACATTTTCGAACCTTTCTATAGCACCAAGCAGATGGGTATGAACGGTTCGGGGCTGGGACTGACCATCGTTTCGAACGCCATGGATGAACACAGCGGCACGGTGATGGCCGAGAATACCGGCGAAGGCACCTGTTTCAGGCTCTATTTTCCGGTTGCCGCCACTGAAGCTGAAGAGGCAGAGATGCCTGTTCAGAAAAGAGAATATTCCCCCGGCAACAACGAGTTGATTCTGGTGGTCGATGACGAGGAACTGATACTCACTCTTTCCAGGCGCATGCTCGAAGACCTCAACTACAGGGTTGAAACAGTGAGCTCGGGTGAAGAGGCCCTGGACGTTGTTCGCCGGACGCCGGTGGATGCGGTTATACTGGACATGGTCATGGAGCCGGGAATCAACGGTCGCCAGACCTATGAGCGAATTCTCGAGGTAAACCCCGATCAAAAGGCCATGCTGGTCAGCGGTTTTGCCATGAACGAAGATGTCCGGGCCGCCATGGCCATGGGAGTTGCGGTTTTTCTCAAGAAACCCTTTACCGTCGCTCAACTGGCCGGAGCGCTGCAGCGCACCCTGTCAACCTGATCTGCCCTTCAGCTCCTCTCCACTCGGGTGAGCAAAACTCCACCGATGATGAACAGGGCCAGGAGGCTGAGCACTCCCCAGCGGCTCTCTCCGGTAAGTTCACCCACCACCCCCATAAGTGCCGGCCCGGCTATGGCCGCGAACTTTCCAAAGACATTGTAGAAGCCGTAGAACTCGGCACTGTTGCGCGGTGGAATGAGTTTACCGAAATAGCTCCTGCTCAGCGACTGTATGCCGCCCATGGCCGAGGCGACCATAAAGGCGATGAGCCAGAACACGGCAACCTTGAGGCTCTGATTGTCTATGGCCGGTAGAGAGAAGGCGACCACGGTGATCAGGCAGTAGATGGCTATGCCGGCGAGCAGCATGTTTTTGGTGCCGAAGGTTGCCGCCAGGCGGCCAAAAAGCAGGGCGAAGGGAAAGGCGATGACCTGAATGAAGAGTAAAACGCCAATAAGCAGGGGGATGCCGAAACCGAGGTCCCGGCCGTAGGCGGTGGACATGGAGATAATGGTGCCTACCCCGTCGATATAGAAAAAATAGGCGGCGAGAAAGAGAAAAACCTGTTTGTGGCTGCCGATTCTGGTAAGCGTTCGCCAGAACCGTTGTATGCTCTCTTTGAGAGGTGAGGCGGGTGGGGGAAGATAGTGGCGCTGCTCCAGGTGCCTGACGGCGGGGATGGAGAGAAGCAGCCACCAGCCGGCGACCAGCAGGAAGGCCAGACGGCTCTGGGTGAGCGGCAGGCCGTCTTCCAGACCGCCGCTGAGTATCAACGCCACCACCGCCAGAAAGGGAATGACGCTGCCGATATAGCCCATGGCATAGCCCCTGGATGAAATGAGATCCATGCGCTCGTTGGTGGTGACGTCGACGATGAAGGCATCATAAAACAGGTTGGAACCGGCCCAGCCGACGCGGGCCAGAATGAAAAAGACGAGGCAGAGCAGCCACTGGCCGGTGCCGATGAAGGACAGGGCGACATTAAAGCTGACACCGAGCCCCAGAAAGCACAGGAAAAAGACTTTTTTCCGCCGGCGGTAGTCAGCCATGGCGCCCAGTATCGGCGCGGCAAGGGCCAGGATCAGAGAAGCCGCCGAATTGGCATAGCCCCAGTGGGCGGTCGATTCGGCTCCGGTCAAATGGCCTGCAGCGATATCCTTGTAGAATATGGGCATGATAGCCGTTATCATCACCAGGACGAAAGCCGAGTTGCCGACGTCATAGAGTACCCAGCTGCGCTCCTCGCGGCTCATTTTCGCTGTAGGGACCATGGTTTTCGTATCTGCGGTTGCCTTTGCGGATCTGGAATCCAGAACTGACGGACCGGAGAGTCTGTCCTCATTGCCTGAAATGGTTTCGGAAACGCCTGTTCAGCGCGTCGATGCTCTCTCGTATCAGATAGCATATTATGCACATATGTTCCACGATAATGACTGGAGAGGCTCTGCTGTTTCCGTTGCGGCAGGTTATTGCTATTGCCGACCCATCTGCGGTATGCTTACAGTGTCGACAGAGGTGCCGACGAATCCGGCCCCATCTGCAGACCAATCGCCGGACTGCAGTGAGAGTGAAGAAGAACAATGATTGTACAGAAAATAGGAGAGTGTTATGAAAGCCGATCTGCTCTGTGGAAGACAAACTCTTGCTGTGGAGCTTCCCGAGAGGGCCGTGCTCCTTGAAAGCAGTGCTGCAGAGGCGCTTGCCGATCCCGGTGAGGCGGTTGTCGATGCCCTGCGCAACCCCATTGGCAGTAAACCCCTGCGGGAGATCGCCATGGGCAGAAAGAATGCCTGCATTGTCATCTCCGATATCACCCGGCCGGTGCCCAACCGGCTCATTCTGCCGCCGCTGCTGCAGACTCTTGAGGAAAGCGGCATCCGCCGGCAGGATATCACCATCCTCATCGCCACAGGCATGCACCGTCCCAATCTCGGCGATGAACTGGCGGGCATGGTCGGTAGAGAGATTATGGAGAACTACACCATCGTCAACCATTACTGTGACAAAGAGGAGGAGCTTCGTGAGCTGACCCGTATTGACGGCGCCCCCATCGAGATCAACAGCCGGTATCTCGATGCCGATCTGAAAATACTCACGGGACTGATTGAGCCGCACTTCTATGCCGGTTTTTCCGGCAGCAGAAAATCCATTCTGCCGGGCATCTCCAGCTTTGAAACCATGAAATTCATGCATTCCTACAAGGTCATCGATCAGCTGCGAGGGGCAAACTGCAGGCTGGAGAATAATATATTCCACGATTATGCCATGGAGGTGACCGAACAGGCGGGCATCGATTTCATTCTCAATGTGGTCATCAATCAGGACCGACAGCCGACGGGTATCTTCGGTGGCCATTATGAGGCCGCTCACCGGGCAGGCTGCGAAATGGTGAAAAGCCATGCCGTTGTCGATCTCGAAGAGAAAATGGACCTGGTGATTACCTCGGCGGGCGGTTATCCGCTCGATGCCACCTTCTACCAGGTCTCCAAGTGTCTGATCAGCGCCATGGATATTTTGCGGCCCGGCGGAAGCATTCTCGTCACCTGCGGTTGCGAAGAGGGGCTTGGCAGCGAGGGATTTTGCACCATCATGCGCAGCAATCCGACGCCGGAGGATTTCGACCGGCATCATGCCGATCCCGAAAACTTTGTCATCGACCAGTGGTGCGCCCAGAATATCTACCAGGCCCTCGGTTATTCCGGCCGGGTCTATATCTATTCACCAGGGTTGAGTGGGCAGGATGTGGAGCGTTTTCAAGGGGTGAAAATAGACGATGTACAAAAGACCATCGATGGCCTGGTCCAGAACCACGAAAAAATTGCCGTCGCCGCCGACGGTCCCTACGTGATCGGCAAGGTACGCGGGTAGTTCCCGCTTCACCGATATGTTCGCGGCGAATTGATGCACACAGGAAAAAGCGGGAGGGAGTATGAATGTGGAGCAGAACTGGCGAAAAAATTTCAGTCACCCCGAATGCAGCGTTTTCACTTTCGATGATGACGGCACCTTTCCCAACAATGGGCGTTGTCCGCTGATCGTCTATCACGGTGTTTTCGCCGGGGACGGCGCCATTGAACCGGAAGTGGTCGAGAAGTGTTTTGCCGCCAATGACTGGACAGGCTCCTGGCGCAACGGTCTTTTCTCCTATCATCACTATCACAGCACTGCCCACGAGGTGCTGGGAATTTACTGCGGCTGGGTCGAGGCCTTGCTGGGAGGCCCAAAGGGCCAGACAGTCAGGGCTGCTGCCGGTGATGTGCTGGTGATCCCTGCCGGGGTTGCCCATAAAAATATCGACCAGTCTGCCGATTTCAGGGTTATAGGCGCCTATCCCGGTGGCCAGTTTCCGGATATGAACTATGGCAGAGAAGAGGAACGGCCGGCGGCCGACAGGAGCATAGAACAGGTGGCCATGCCCGGCATGGATCCAGTCTGCGGCGAGGATGGACCCTTGTTCGAGGCCTGGCAGCGCTAAGTTTCAGGGGCAAGCGGGCTACGGACTATTGACAATATTACGTCCCGAATGGTAAAGCCGACAGCGGAAATGATAGAGTGGCAGAAAGACGCAGGGGGTATTTGTGTCCGGGAGGCCGCCATCTGCGGCAGGCCTCTTGCGGCGGCGGGCTGCAGAAAAATGAGAAGGAGCGTATCATGGGAAAACGACGCATATTGGTTGCAATAGACGGTTCAAGATACTCCGGCAAGGTATTGGCCAAGGCTATTGAATATGCGGAGCTACTCAAAGCGGAAGTGGTATTCGTTCACTGTCACCGAAAGTATCCGAGACTGCTGGGACAACCCTATCGGGATCAGGTTATTTCTTCGATAAAGGATGAAACCCTTGAATTGATCTCTCCCTATCTAGATGATCTGCAACGGGCGGAGATACCCTATGTTGAAAGGCTCCTCGAAGGCCCTGCGGGGGCGGTGATCGCCGAGACAGCTGAGAGCGAAAAGTGCGAGCTCATTGTCATGGGATCCCGGGGGCTCTCCAATCTTCAGGGATTGATCATCGGCAGCGTCACGCACCGGGTGTTGCATACCGCTTCCTGTCCGGTCATGGTGGTAAAATGAGATGAGGGTGGCAGCGCATCAACACGAGAGGGATTATGGAACTCAACCGCAAACTGCAGCATCAAATCCTGACTTCATTACAGTCGGTCTATCCCGACAGCATGTTGGTCCAGGAGCTGCCGGGCTATTCCCATGACAGACAGTTCATGGGAAACCTCTTTTATCTGCAGGAGCACGACCTTATCCAGGGCGGGGATATCCGGGAGCCGGGGCGCTGCAGGAGCATGGTCGATGCGCAGATAACCCGACTGGGGCTCGACTTCCTTGCTGACGACGGCGGCCTGGCATCGATGCTGGGCTCTTTTACCCTGCGCTTCAGCAGCAGCGAGATAATCGAGACGATCGAGGCGTCGCTGTACAGCGACGAGGTGGACGAGCACATTCGGCAAAACATTGTTGATTCCCTCAAAGTCATGGATCCGGCCGTTATCAGGGAGATCGTCCAAAGCCTTATCCGCAGCAGTGCCGGCGCCCATGTCGAACTGCTTTCCCCCTGCGGCTCGGCACCAGCCGCCACCGGGCAGCCCGGAGAAAACGAATGATTCAGAAGAGGCGCTGCGATTGGTGCGATGCCGATTCTGCACTCTATGTCGACTATCATGATAAAGAGTGGGGAGTGCCGTGTGCGGATGACACCACCCTTTTTCAGATGCTGGTGCTCGAGGGCATGCAGGCGGGGTTGTCCTGGCTGACGGTCCTGAAGAAGCGCGCCAGTTTTGTCAGAGCTTTCGACGGATTCGATCCCTTGGTGGTCGCCTCATATCCAGAGAGCAAAGTCGAGGCGCTTCTTGACGACAGCACTATTATCCGCAACCGCCTGAAGATCAATTCGGCGGTGAAGAATGCCGCCGTAGTCCTGGAACTGCAGCGGCACTCCCTCTCCTTTGGCCGCTATCTCTGGGGCTGGGTTGAATATCGGCCTGTCCTCAATCATTTTCAACGGATGGAGGAGGTGCCCGCCGAGACCGAGCTGTCGCGGCAGATATCGAAGGATCTGAAAAAACGGGGCATGAGCTTTGTCGGACCGACCATTGTCTACGCCCTGATGCAGTCCGTGGGCCTGGTCAACGATCATCTCCTGGGATGTTTCCGCCATGAGCAGTGCCGCCTGCTTGGCGAGGAGTTCGCCCGCAGCCGCAGATGGGAGCGGTAAGAAGCTACTGCCGTCCGGCGATATCCTGCAGCGCCGCCTCAAGACCGTCAATGCTGACAGGTTTGGTGATATAGTCGTTCATGCCGGCTTCGAGAAAGCGTTCGCGGTCCCCCTTCATGGCATGAGCCGTCAGAGCGATGATAGGTACCTCTCTGTTTCTGCCGCGGCGCTCCCCGCGAATGGCCCTGGCGGTTTCAATGCCGTCCATCTGTGGCATCTGGATATCCATGAGAATACAGTCGAATTGGTTTTCTTTCAGAATTTCAATGGCCTTGCTGCCATCGTGGACGAGGGTCGACGTATGGCCGAGTTTTTCCAGAATGGCGGTAACCACCAAGGCATTTATCTTTTCGTCTTCAACCACAAGAACATTGAGAAAATCGGATTTTGCCGCTCTGCGGACAGCGGGCTCTTCCTCGTGCGTGCTGTCTGCACTGACCGATCGGGCAAGAATGGAAAAACGGATGACGGTGCCGCGGCTCGGTTCGCTCTCGACGTCGACCTCTCCCTCCATCAGTTCGACAAGCTGTTTGACGATACTGAGGCCGAGGCCGGTACCCGAATAACGACGCTGGAAGGAGCCGTCGGCCTGGACAAAGGGATCGAAGAGTACGTCGATTTTATCGCTGGCGATGCCGATACCGGTATCCTCGACCGTGAAGATAATCCTTACCTTGCCGTCCAGGGTATCTTCGCTGTGGGCACGCAGGGTGATATGACCTTTCTCTGTGAATTTGACGGCGTTGCCTATGAGGTTGTAGAGGATCTGCCGCAGTCTGGTCTCGTCACCAATGATGTGAGGAGGCAGATTGGCATCTATGGTGCTGTGCAGGCTGACAAGCTCGTGGTCGATCAGGTTTTCGAAGTTGGCGGTGATGGAGTCGATCATCCCCTTGAGTGAGAAGGCGCGAGCCTCAAGATCTACCTTGCCCGCCTCGATTTTCGAGAAGTCGAGGATGTCGCTGATGATCTTGATCAGGGAGGTTCCCGAGACCAGGGCGGTTTCCACATAGTTTTGCTGCTCGCCACTCAGCGACGTTTTCTGCAGAAGCTGGAGCATGCCGAGAACGCCGTTCATGGGCGTTCGGATCTCATGGCTCATATTGGCGAGAAATTCCGATTTGGCGCGGCTGGCCTGGAGGGCATCTTCCTTGGCCTTCTCCAGCTCATGGCGGTCTTTGACCTTTTCCGTCGTCTCCCGGGTGACGCAGACAAAGCCCTCGAATCGTCCGTCATTGTCGTAGATGGCCGAGGTCGATGTCTCAACCCAGATACTGTGGCCGCTTTTGCGTGCCCACTGGAATTCCCACAGCCGGGTGTTCGGACTGCCGCGTCTGGCCTCTTTCAGGAGAAACCTTCTCACCGATGCATACTGTTGCCGGAACGATTCGATAAAAAGTTCTTCCTTGGGCAGACCGATAAATTCTGCCGGGGTGTAGCCGGTAAGTTCTTCTATGGAGGGGGTGATGTAGGTAATATTGAGTTCGTCGTCGGTGGTCCAGATAACGTCTTTGACATTATTGGCCAGCAGTTTGTACATATTCTCGCTTTTTTTCAGTTCGTTCAGGATGTAAATATCCCGGGTCACATCTCTTGCTGCGCCCACCGTACCGATGAGACAGCCGTCGTTGTCGAACAGCGGCGCTTTATGGATGTCGAGGACGAGATCGGTATTGCGCACCTTTCCTTCTTCGAGAAATTTGGCTGCCATCCTGGTGACCTTGACAACCTTGTCGGATTCAGAGCAACTTTCGGCGAAGGTGTGTGTATAGCCTTCTTCGTGCTCTCGTTCGGCGAAGAAGTGGTCGTCCTTGCCCAGCGGACTTTCACCGGGTCGGCACTTGAGCAGCGTCTGGCAAAGGGCTTTGTTGGCGAAAAGATACTTGTCGTCGAGATTCTTGGCCCAGATGAGATCGGGCACCGTATCCGACATCAGTCTCATGAGGTTGTAGAGTTCCCGATAGCGTTTCTGGGTTTTCTGCAGGTCGATCTCCGCCTGCTTCTGGGCGGTGATATCGGTCAAGACATTATAGCTCACCTGCTGGTCGTTGTGGGATGTCAGGGTTGCCGACAGGAGAACGTAGCGCTTTTCTCCTTTGGCGGTGACCAGTGTGGCTTCATAGTCGATGACGCGTTCCTGTCGGCGAAGAAGATCGATAAAGTGACTGCGCTGACGGCCATCGGCCCAGAAGTCGGTGGCGTTGCGACCGGTGGCTTTGTCGCGGGAAATATGGAAAAACGCTGAGGCGACATCATTGATGTAGAGAACGGAGCTGTCTTGAAGTGAAATGACGGTGACTGGAATAAGGCTCTGGACCTTTTCCAGTTCTTTTTGAAAGAACTGGAATTGGCTGCGGCTGTCCGTCTGGGTGTTGTGGTGTTCAGAACTCATCAGTGGTGTCAGCCCGGTTGGAGTAAATTCGTTGCGTCATTTGATATACTACAACAGGAAAGGATCACGGTTCAACTGATTTTCCCATACCCTGGGCGATTGTCATCCGATGGTGCCATAAGCGTTTCCATAACCCGAAGGAGATGGACAGGAGCATAGCTCTGAGGTAAAAATAACTGAACAGTGCCGGGGAGAGCGCTGGTTGAAAAGTGCTGTGGCTGGGTACTCTGAATAATGGAAGAATCTGATTTTTCAGCAGCTGAAGCTGCTGTTTTAGCCGAGGGGGTGGGGTATGGAGAACTATCAGGGTATAAAATTTTATACACAACGGCAGGCCAGCGACTTTGCCTACGATGATCGCCTCGCTCAGCTCAATTACTGGGCCTATATTTTCGGGGAAATGGGTCTTGCCCCCGTCCACTCGCAGGGGGCCTACGGCAACCACTCCTACCGGGAGCAGGAGGATGCCTTTGTCATCACCTCTACCGGCATGATTCCCGGCAACGCTCTGCGCAGCAGCAATTACTGTCTGGTACGTTACCAGCCGGCTGACGATCTGTTCCACATCCACGGCCGCAGGGAGCCGTCATCGGAATCGTTCCTCCATCTCTTCATCTACCAGTGCTTTCCTGAAATACAGAGTGTAATGCACGGGCACTCCACGCTGCTCAACAGCTATGCCGGTGAGCTGGGGCTGGCCGTCACCGCCGAGGAATGTCCTTACGGAACCAGAGAGCTGGCGCGGGCGGCGGTGGATGTGTTTGCTCAGGGGCATGAGTTCATCATATTGAAAAATCATGGTTTCGTCGCAATCGGCGACAGCATACGTCAGACTGGCTGCCGGGTTTTGCACCATTACAGGCAGCTGGTTGAGAGACTGGCTGACATATCTTGACGGCGCTGTCGCGCCTGAAACAGCTGCAGCTCTGAGGGTGATAGAGCTTTCGAAACGCAGACGCTTCATTCCCGAAGGCCCTGGTCGTAATGGTGCCTTCTCCTTACGTCTATTCCGCGATTCCGGAAATACTCGGCTGTGTGTTGACGGCCGAACAGCGAAGAAGTG
The DNA here is from genome assembly GCA_937132035.1 of uncultured Desulfobulbaceae bacterium. Lineage (GTDB taxonomy): Bacteria > Desulfobacterota > Desulfobulbia > Desulfobulbales > Desulfocapsaceae > Desulfopila_A. The sequence goes on from CAKZOA010000042.1 coordinate 25,211, forward strand.
TAATCTGTTGCTCTTGAGGTTCCTGTAACCATAACAGTTTTGCCAATACCCCCGTCGAGCTGCTCTCTATGGCCCATAAATTGCAATGTATTGGGGAGGAGTCAAGCTTCTGGGGGGTGATGCCTTTTCCAACATGAGGAAAAATGGAGGCAGAAATGGGTAACAGGACGTATGAGAGAGTGGAGATCGAGGGGCTCAATGCCGATATCTCCGACGGCAAGGGTTTTTTCCCGGGTGTTATTTATGACATCTCCAGATTCGGTCTGCGGATGACGGATCTTCCCAAGCGCATCAATGAGAAGAAGCAGAGAATGACAGCCGTCATTTCCGGCCATGGCAGGAATTTTAAAATGATCGTCAGGCCCCGTTGGGTCGAGAGAGTCGGCCTGCGCAAGATGGTCGGTTTCGAAATCATCAATACGCCTTACGATTGGACTGATTTCGTCATGAGACACGAACCACAGAGTGAAGGCGATGCCTGGGAGGTTATAAATCTCTGACCAGCAAAATGCGCCGTGTCCTGTGGCGTGCAGTGAAAAATTTCTGCGGAGTTGAAGTTCCCTTCTCCAGCTGGAGCGCCGGCCTGAACGGTGATGGTTGGTCATTTCCAGTATGGAGTTTCATTTTTCTACCAAATCTTTCAAGCGTCTGACATATAAGCACATTCTTTCTTGGCCGGCGCTTTTCACTCTTGTTTTGCGTCTCAATAGCGGGTAGATATGAAAGCTATACGTCTCCGCGGCAGATAATTGCAGCCGGCAGCCCGCAGCATGAGCAGGAGGCGGTTGTAACTCAGGAGAAAGACCAGGGTGCCGGCCGTTCAAAGGAGAGGGAGTGGAAAATGAAAGACGATATCGGCCAGCGACTGGTAGAGGCCCTGAAAACCCCTCAGGATTCCAACAGTGTCGAAAGCTTTGCCAAGGCCATGGAAATAACCAAAGCCTACGCGAGCTCAGGATCGGCTACCCACTTTAGTGCCGTTGCCAGGCTTTTCTACGACCTTTTCGAGATGTTTGAAACCGGCAGGGATCCCAGACAGAAATAATCAGCGGCACCGGATACCGGGATGGCCTGGACTCATCACCGATAATTCATATCGACTCGTCCCAAGGGTGAAAATGGGCATGGTTATCTTTTCTTTCTCCAACCAAATCCTAGGAGCTTGTCGGAGTAGAGGCATTTTCAGGAAATCAATCACACCAATATAATTGATATTGCGGTTCAAATAAAAAAGTTCATGAGAAAATCGGGCTAGAGGTTCGCCTCGGGAGGATTGCGCCGTAAATACTTGCCCCAGCAACTCAGATCCATGGAGCAGTCCTCGGTGATTTTCTTGAGATAATCGAGATTCAGCTGGATATTTTCGAGGTAGAGATTGCGATCGATATTCCAACGCGTGCGAAAATGAGTCTGCATCGCCGGGGCTATATTGCCCAGCGTTTTGTTGAGCCGCTTTTTGATGACCTGATCATGGAAATCGAGGGTAGAGTGCATTAAGTCCAGGGCGGAGGTGTGTTTGTCGATGCCGCTGTTACGGTGTTCTTGAAAGAGCAGGGGCAGGCTTTCGAGATAGTAGCGGTCGGCCATCTGTGCCAAAAGATCGGCTGTGCCGACGACCTGGCCGCAGAGATGCAGCCGATTGTCTTCCATCTCGCTGTCGTCCGCCTCCCATTCGAGCATCGTGTATTGTATGATGGTCTCGCAGTTGCGGCAGTACTGGTTGGGGAAATCATTGTCGCGCAGGTAGTGGTCGAGAATGGCTATGGAGCGCTTTTCGTGGTGCTGGGCATAGCTGGCGCCGTTATGGGCTTCCTCAAGATTCTGTGGCAGCATGCCCGAATCGTGAAAGTAGGCGCTGAGCAGCCCCTGGAATATTATGTCGGCGGGCAGCAGCCGGTTTTGATGATAGAGGCCGTGAAACAGACGGATAGTGGCCAAAACCACGCTGTGGGTATGCCTGAGGTTGTGGTAACCGGTGTCGCCGGCTTCGAAGCCGTGAGAGTGGCCGGAAAAAATGGTGCTGACGTCCCTGTGCACTTTGCGTAGCAGTGAGCAGTCCGACTGCGGACAGATCTGGGAAGCAAGAAGAATAATTTCATCAAGCGGATCAGCGGTGTTCCCTGACTCGAAAATGCAGAAAAGCTGAAAATTGGTACGGAAGGTCTCTTTCATACTGTAATAAAGTCTATCGTAACAGCTCTGAATGGTATTCCCATAGGCTGAGGTCTTGCTGGCAGTCACGACAGTACCGCTGCAAGGCAATTTCAGCACAGTCTACTGTATACTTTTGACGGCGACAATGCAAATTAGCCAGGATAATTGACGCGTTGAGATGGGCATATTCATCTCTCTCTGCTGAGTGTACACGCTGTGGTATTCATTCTCTTTCCAGTAATGATCGTAACGGCTGATAGTAGTCGTCAAAGCTGAAACCTCGTTCACGGTACATGAAATGTTCGGGTGATACGATAAGTAATAGAAACTTCACTTTATTTGAGCTGGATAATTGTCTGTTTTTTTTACCTTGGACTGGACTTTCTTCTTTTAAAAATGTATTCTCTGGTTACCAGAGTGGGGAATAATCCATGAGAGAAAGCCTCGGCAATAATAGCTGCGTACAATCGTGAAACCGCAATGACAACAGATACTGCAGAAGCTGTAATACTCATAGTAGATGACGATGATCTTGTTCTCAAGACCCTCAATGTCTTGATAACCTCTCTTGGCTACAGTTGCCTGCTCGCCAGTGATGGTCTGGAAGCCATCGAAGTTTTAAAGGAAAATCAGTGTGAACTGGTACTTTCCGATGTCCTCATGCCCAATATGGGCGGTCTCGAGCTGCTCGCCTACGTCCGTGAGAAATACCCCAAGATTGATGTCATCGTTGCCACCGGTTTCAGTGAGCAGGCGACCTATGCCGATGTTATCAAGGCCGGGGCTATAGATTTTATCAAGAAACCCATCGACCAGGCGGAACTCGAAGCCAAGCTGGCAAGGGCCATGCGTGAGCGCAAGATGGTCCGAGAGCTTGAGCAGCTCTCCCTGAGCGATTCCCTGACCTCGGTCTTTAACCGTCGCGCCTTCGACCAGAAATTCGCCTACGAAGTGGAGCGAGCCTACCGACAGGACTATTCACTTTTTCTGGCCATTGTCGATATCGACAATTTTAAGGAATACAATGACAAGTTTGGTCATGCGGAAGGAGACACGATTCTCATTTCTCTGGGGGAGATTCTCGAGGAATGCACGCGCAACAACGTCGACATGGCCTTCCGGCTTGGCGGCGATGAATTTGCCGTTATTCTTCCGCAGACCAGCGCCAACCAGGCAACGGAGATCGTCCAGCGCATTCTCCTTAGATACATAGAGTCCAACTACGGCAAGACTACCCTCTCCATCGGTATCGTTTCCTGCGACCGCGACCCCGAGCTCGAATTGGAGGAAGATATCCGCAGAATGAAGGATCGTGCCGACAAGGCCATGTACGAGGCCAAAAACGGTGGCAAGAACTGCGTTATCTGCAGGCTCTAGCCCATAAAAACATACATGTCATATTTTTGCCGAATTCATAGCCGGAGGCATCACGGCTGGAGTTGTAATACTCTCTCGCAAGCCTTTGATAGCGACGAGGATGGACTCGGCACCTGCCAAATAGTCTGAAATAAAGATATAATCAAAGATCGAACTTGATTTTTCATTAAATTTTCGGGCGACATTCCACTTTCTCCCAGCCGGATCTCAAAATCCCCTTTTTACGTGTAACGCGTCCTTGCGGAAGTCCAGGTTGGGCGGCACCGGGTAGTTGCCGTCGAAGCAAGCCAGGCAGAAGCCTTCGGATGACCGTCCCGTAGCCTCCACCAGTCCTTCTTTACTGAGATAGTAAATGGAGTCCAGCCCGAGTTTTTCGGCGATCTCGCTGCTGGTGCTGTTCGAGGCCACAAGCTGGTCGGTGGAGGGGAAATCTATGCCGTAGTAGCAGGCATGTCTGGTGGGCGGACAGCTGACCACCATGTGCACTTCCTTGGCGCCGGCGTTGCGCAGGGAGCGGACGCGGCTTTTGCCGGTGGTGCCCCTGATGACCGAATCCTCGACGATAATGACCCGTTTGCCCTTGAGAAAGGAGCGTACCGGGTTAAGTTTGACGCGCACATTGAAATCACGCATCGACTGGGTCGGCTGGATGAAGGTGCGGCCGACGTAGTGATTGCGAATGACACCGAACTCCAGGGGGATTCCCGACTCCTGTGAGTAGCCCAGGGCGGCGTAG
>CAKZOA010000043.1 GCA_937132035.1 uncultured Desulfobulbaceae bacterium
TCGCTATGGCGGCCGTTCCCGTCCTGGCGGCTGCACTTGTTCTCTGGTTGCAGCATGAGCTGAGCTTGAGCGAGTCCCTCCGTCACGGCATCCTCAACGGTCTTTCGGCACTTTCGACGGCCGGATTCTCCTCAACGGATATTGGCGGCACGAGCAACGGCTCGAAACTGATCCTGATACTGGCGATGGCCGTAGGCGGATGTGCCGGCTCGACGGCAGGCGGCATCAAAATCATTCGCCTGTTGATACTTTTTCGCCTGCTGTATCTGCTTATCCAGAAAGCCGCGGCTCCCTCTAAGGCTGTCCTGGAAGCTCGCCTCAACGGCAGGAAACTGGGAGTCGACGAGATGCTCAACGCCGTAACCATTTTCGTGCTTTTCAACATTATCACCATGCTCAGCTGGCTGCCTTTTCTCACTGCCGGTCATCCCCCTCTCGACAGTCTCTTCGAGGTGGTTTCGGCACTGGGAACAGTGGGACTGTCAAGCGGCATCACCTCGATCGAACTGCCCGTGTATCTCAAGGGCATCCTGTGTATCAACATGCTGCTTGGTCGTCTGGAAATCGTGGCCTGGCTTGTCTTTTTCTATCCCGGAACCTGGATTGGTAAGCGAAAGGAGGACTAGAACATGAGAATCGTTTTTTCGGGGGTAACGCCTACCGCTGTTAAAGCCGCACAGATGATGATCGAAGAGGGACATGAAGTGGTCATTATCGAATGGAACAAGGAAAGAATCGACGAGATTTCTGAAGACCTCGACTGCAGTTTTCTCCATGGAAACGCCGGAGAACCTGCCGTGCTTCAACAAGCGGCCCCGGATGAGTGCGATTTCATCTTCTGCCTCACCGACAATGATCACACCAACATCATCACTTCTCTCCTCGGCCGCTCCATGGGTTTTAAAAAGACCGTCACCTGTATTCACGACGAGGATCTGCTGCCGCTCTGCGATGAACTCGGCCTTGAGAATGTAATCGTCCCCGACCGCACCGTCAGCCAGTATCTTGACAACTGGGTGAAAGGACTGGATACCGTCGAACTGTCGACACTGCTGCGCGGTGGCGCCAGGTTTTTTTCCTTTGTAGCCGAGGAAGATGAGAAAGACAAGGTCGATGAGCTCCAGCTACCCGACAAGTCAAAAGTTCTCTATTACTACCGCAACGACGAGTTTTTCTTCGCCGAAGACGATACCACGCTGCAGGAGGGAGACGAGGTGGTGATCCTCACCAGCAGCGAGCATCTTAAGGAACTGAGAGAGCGCTGGCATCCGAAAGGGGCAGAAAACATCGAATGATCCAGGACCAGGGAAAAAGAAGCGCCTTCCCCGGCTGGTTGTCAGTTCTCTTCCAGGGCCGGTCCTTTATCGAACTCGAGTATGCGGGCAAAGGATGTGTCAACGCCGGGCGTGACCGTATGATAGAGAATGCTTTCCGGACCGAGGCGTTTACCCATATCATAGGTATAGGCCGCCGTTCCGACATGTCTGAGCCAGTAGCCAGTTAAAACCGAGCCCAGCGCGTCATAGCAGGAATGAAAATGAACGAACTCGTCCTGCGGCTTCGGTCTGTTCTCCAGCCAGCTCGCCGGGGCATCGGCGAACATAACCGGATTGATCCTGTCGTCTGCCGGAACGATAAAGTCGACATCGTCGCCAAGCATCTGCAATACGGCGTCCCCTTCGAAAATCTTGGCGTTTTCCGGGAGATCCGAGGTATAATAGGAGCGTTCGTTGTAGGTCAGAAATTTCAAGTGGCTGAAATCTCCCTTCTTCACAGGCTGGAAATAGTAACCGACGAAGGGGCCGAAGGTGATTATCCTGTCGCCCTGTTCTATTTCTATACGTTGGACATAGCCGCGAGGCACATCAGGCGCCGACACTTTCTTCTCTTCGGTGCATGCCGTCAATAGCCACGCTGCAAGCAGTACACCCAAGACGGCTATCCTCGATATTGCGAGCGTTCTACGCACCATGCTTCCTCCCCCACAGCCTGCCGATCAGCCATATACAACAGCCGAAAAGGCCGACCAGCAGCACCAGCCCCGCCAACCTGCTACCCAACCAGCCCCCCAGGCTGATCTGACCGATATTTGTGGGGCCATAGAGCAGAGGTATGAGGGTCTCATGGAAATGGGCAAAAACAGCGGTACCGGCCAAACCGCCGAGCAGGGCGAAAACGGCATCGAGCCGCCCCTCCCCGGCAGCGGCCCAGGTGGTGCCGGGGCAGTAGCCGCAGATGCCCCAGCCGATTCCAAAAAGGATACCGGCTACACCGGTGGCCACAAGCGACGTGGGCAAAAGACGCGTGTTATCCACTCCGGCTAACTGCAATCCGAACAGGCCGATTGCCGAAAGAACCACGGTCATGAGCATAAAGCGCGGAATATCGCCCTCCAGCATCAGATGGGCGCGGGCCATTTTTCCGGCACTGGTCGCTCCTACCCGCTGGATGACAAAGCCAAAAGCCGCGCCTGCGAGAAGCCCAAGCCATATCTCCGAATTCATCTTTGCCCTCCTGCCGACGCTTTATAGACCAGGCGCGCCGTGAGCATCGCAAAAGCGAAGATGACCACGCCGAAGTAGAGTCCGCTCACGGCGAGCTGGGTGGAGCCTGATATAAACAGTCCCAGGGTACATCCACCGGCGAGTCTCGAGGCGAAGAGCAGCATGCAACCGACGGCGAACGTCGCCGCGAACCGTTTCCACCTGCTGGAGCCGAATCGTTGCTGCCATATCTGTGGCACATCCTCGACCGGCAGCTGAGATGTTCGACCAGCTATGAAGCCGCCGATGGCCATGCCAAGCACAAAAGCAAACAGCCAGGACCCTTGAGCGGGCATCATGGTATAATGTTCTTTGGCGGCGATATACTCAGGTGCAAGCGGCTGGAGAGCCCCCTTGAGAGTACTGACGAAGCCACTGGAGGAGGCGGGCGGACCGAAGGTGGCAAAGATGAAGACGATTATACCGGCAAGCGCGAACGCCGCCGGCAGCCAGGACCAGTACCCAGATCTTTCTTTCTCCGATGCCATTCTCAGCCTCCGCAGGATATGTAGCCGCCGGAAGCATTCTGATTTTTCCCAGAGGAAGTGCCGGTGCTCTGCGCTGACGGCGTGTGCTGCTGGCGTCTGCCGGCACTCGTGCGCGCTTTGCCGACATCCGGCCGCGACGATGTCGAGGTCTGCAAAATATTTTCTCGTGTCTCCACTGGGTAATAATTGCCGGGATCACCCCATTGCTGCCATGAAGGCTCATAGGTATAGACGTGATCAAACCCCATAAGGCGTAGAATATAATAGGAAAATGAGCTGCGTCTGCCGGAGGCGCAGTAGACGATAACCGCCCTTGAGGGATCAAGCCCGGCAAAGAGGCT
>CAKZOA010000044.1 GCA_937132035.1 uncultured Desulfobulbaceae bacterium
CTTGCCCAGGCAAGGCCGGTAAAGCCCTGGCCCTGGGCGGATACCTGGCCGGTTGCCCGTCTGCGGGTAGAACGCCTGGGCGTCGACTGCATCGTCTTGGAAGGGGAAAGCGGTGAGGTGCTGGCCTTCGGGCCGGGGCATCTGAGCGGCAGCACGCCGCCGGCGGCCGAAGGCAACTGCGCCCTGGTCGGTCACAGGGATACTTCCATGAGCTTTCTCGCCGATATTGAAAAAGGCGATGTCCTCACTTTACAGAATGTCGGCGATCAACAGCGCCGTTATGAGGTGGTTTCCACCGTTGTCAAAAAACAACAGGAGCTGTTGGTGGAAGAGACCGTGACACCGTGGCTGACACTCATCACCTGCTATCCCTTCCATTCCGTGGCCAGCGGCGACCTGCGGTTCGTCGTTTTCGCCAGGGAACGCCAAACGCTTACTGGCGAGTTGGCGGAGCACGGGGCTGCAGGGTTGGTACATCGCCTTTGAGAGACCGCCGGCCCCGCTATTTTTGTGCCAACTGCTGCCGGTACCTCCCGCCTGCCGTAATCGTCTTCTCATCCAAGCATAATATGCCTCCGGGGCTCTTCTGCTGCCATGGGAAAGCTCTGAGCAGATTCGTCTTTTCGCACTGTTTTCGAAAGCGTACTTGTAATGAGGGTTGCCGGTATATGCCTATACAGACGGCAGGTGCTGGCAGTATGCGCAGGGTGCATACACTTGAGAAAAACGGTGTCGAGAGTCGTGAAAGAAATGGTGATCTGGTGTATATAAAGAGTACGGGAGAAATTTTACATTTCAGAGACGATACCGAGGAGGTGATTTTCAGGGCGATACCAGGAGATGGTTGACAGCGAGTGTTGTCCGCAGCTTTGCCGCCGGCCAGCCACATCTATCCATCACTTTATCCACCACTAACCGGAGTTCCTATGGTTCAGAAACAGAAAATCTTTATCCTCGACACCAATGTCATTCTCCATGACAGCTCCTGTATAAATCACTTTGATGAACACAATATCATTATCCCCATAACCGTTCTTGAAGAGCTCGATGCCTTTAAGAAAGGCAGCCAGACAATCAATTTCCATGCCCGTGAGTTCGTCCGCTCACTCGATGGTCTCTGTTCGGAGAAGATGCTCAACGGCGGCATACTCCTCGGCGAAGGTAAAGGGCGACTGTCGATTCGCCTGGAGAGGAACATACACGAGGATCTTCGCACTGTTTTCATGGACTTTGAGAAAAAAGACCATCAGATACTCAACATCGGCTACTACGTTTCGCGCGAAAACGGCGATACCCAGGTCGTCCTTGTCAGCAAGGACGTCAATCTGCGCATGAAAGCCAGGTCAGTGGGACTTTTGGCTGAAGACTACACCACCGATCATATTCCCGATCCCAGCAGGCTCTACTCCGGCTGCCGGTACGAAGAGCACGTTGCCCCGGATCTCATCGAGAACATGTATTCGGAGGAGTCGAGCTTCGATGTCGAGGACCTTGGCCTGGACAGACAGCCGCATCCCAACGAGTTTATGGTGCTGCGTAACGGCAAAAATTCAGCGCTGGCGATTATTGATAGTACTGCTTCCAAGGTACGTCGGGTGGGAAAGCAGACCGTCTACGGCGTCATCCCCCGCAACGCCGAACAGACCTTTGCCGCCCATGCCCTGCTCAACCCGGCCCTGCCGCTGGTGACCATCTCCGGCAAGGCGGGTACGGGCAAGACCCTGCTGGCTCTGGCCGCCGCCCTCGAAGTGCGTCAGAGCTATCGCAAAATCATGCTTACCCGTCCGGTCATCCCGCTTTCCAACAAGGACATAGGCTATCTGCCAGGCGATATTCAGTCGAAGCTCAACCCCTACATGCAGCCGTTGTTTGATAATCTCGGCGTCATTCGCGAACAATTTCCGGAAAAGAGCGAAATGCACCAGCGTCTCCATAAGATGATGGAGGAGGGCAAACTCTGCATCGAACCATTGGCCTATATCCGCGGCCGCAGCCTGGTACGCATGTACATGATTGTCGACGAGGCCCAGAATCTCACGCCTCATGAGGTCAAAACCATCATCACCCGAGCCGGGGAGGGAACCAAGATCGTTTTTACCGGCGATGTCCACCAGATCGATCATCCTTACCTCAACGGCAGATCCAATGGGCTCAGTTACCTGATCAACAGGATGCAGGGACAGAACATATATGCCCATATCGATCTGCAGAAAGGCGAGCGCTCAGCCCTTGCCGAGCTTGCCAGCAATCTGCTCTGAGCCGAAATCATGGGAGGGGAGGAATATTTTCCCTCCTTCCAGAAAGCCGTGTATCGCCGACAACGCCGTCGGTGGCTGAATGAGACCGGCCAGCCAAAAGTGCGCTTTCCCCCTTTTTCTTCTCCCAGAATGGTGTATAAGAGTACCTCTGAAGTTCAGGAAATCGATTGCAGGCGCTGAGGCCCTTTGTTGGATGCAGCGCAGCGACTTGCAACCGTCCATCGGTCATCTGCAGCCATCGAGGCTGGGGTGATATGATCATGCGCAGGTGAGCGGAAAAGGATATGTTGCCAACAGAAAGTGCCGGACGAAAGGTTGCTGCCGAGCTGTCATTGCCACCATCAGCGGTGGCCAATACCATCACCCTTCTCGAAGAGGGGGCAACCGTTCCCTTTATCGCCAGATACCGCAAGGAAAAAACAGGGTCCCTCGATGAAGTGCAGATCGCTGCCGTCCGCGACGGCCTGCAGCGCTTCAATGACCTGCAGAAGCGTAAAGAGGCGATTCGAAGTTCTCTGCGGGAGAGGCAGCTGCTCGACGACGGGCTGGACGCTGCAATAGAAGCGGCTGAGAGTCTGACGATTCTCGAAGATATCTACCTTCCCCACCGGCCGAAAAAGAAGACCAGGGCCATGTCCGCCAGGGAAAAGGGGTTGGCCCCTCTGGCTGAATATATACTCGCCGGCAAGGCTGCCCAGGACCGTGCAGCTTCCTTTCTCAAGCCGGATCAGGGCATCGCCACGATCGATGAGGCACTGGCCGGAGCCAGGGATATCGTTGCCGAAAGCATCAGCGAAAACCGGGAAGTGCGCCGGCGGCTGCGCAGGCTTTTCGCCGAGGAGGCGATTATTTCCTCAAAGGTGGTACCAAAGATGAAAGAGGAGGCCGCCACCTTCAGGGACTATTTCGACTGGCAGGAATCGGTAACCAGAGCCGCCGGACATCGTCTACTTGCCCTTTTTCGCGGCGAGACCCTGAAATATCTCACTGTCAGCCTGCGGCCGCCGCCGGAAAAAGCCCTGGCGGCAGTCCGGTCTATATACATGGATAAAGGGTCATCCCGCCGCCAGCTGGCCCTGGCTCTTGAGGACAGCTACGGCCGGCTGCTGGCACCCTCTCTTGAGAATGAGCTGCGCAGGAACCTGAAAAAACGCGCCGATGCCGAGGCCATTGAGGTTTTCGCCAACAACCTTGAAGGACTGCTGCTGTCGTCGCCGCTTGGTCAGAAGCGTGTTCTGGCACTCGATCCTGGCTACCGCACCGGTGCCAAACTGGTCTGTCTCGACGGCCAGGGTTCTCTTCTCCACACAACCACCATCTACCCGACGCAGGGCGAAAAACAGCGACAGAAGGCTGCAGAGACTCTCAAGATGCTGGTGCAGCAGTATGCTGTCGAGGCCGTTGCCGTTGGTGACGGCACGGCCGGCAGAGAAACCGAGGCCTTTGTCGGCTCGCTTGATGTTGACAACTCACTGGTTGTGACGCTGGTCAATGAAGATGGGGCCTCCATCTACTCCGCTTCCGAGGCGGCGCGCCGGGAATTTCCACGGGAGGATATCACGGTTCGCGGGGCTGTCTCCATTGGCCGCAGACTCCAGGATCCTCTGGCAGAATTGGTGAAAATCGATCCAAAATCCATCGGTGTCGGTCAGTACCAGCACGATGTCGACCAGGCTGAGTTGAAAAAAGCCCTCGGAGAAGTGGTCGAGCGGTGCGTCAACAGGGTTGGTGTCGAGGTCAACAGCGCCAGTGTCGAGCTGCTCAGCTATGTTGCCGGTCTGGGACCGGCCCTGGCGGCAAACATCGTCGCTTACCGCCAGGAGCACGGACCGTTTGCCCGTCGACGGGATCTGCTCAAGGTCAAAAGACTCGGTGCCAAAGCCTTCGAACAGTGCGCCGGTTTCCTGCGCATCCGCAACTCCACTGAGCCGCTGGACAACAGTGGTGTCCATCCGGAAAGATACGCGCTGGTCCAGTCCATGGCTGCCGAGCTCGGCGTGGATATAGAGACTCTCCAGGGCTCCGAGCAGCTGCGCCGTCGGCTTGATCTTGACAGGTACTTGAGCGAAGATGTCGGCATGGAGACGCTGGTGGATATCATCGGTGAGTTGGCGCGACCGGGCAGAGATCCGAGAAAAAAGTTCAGCCATTTCCGCTTTGATGATACGGTTCACAGCCTCGATGATCTGCGCGAGGGCATGGTGCTGCCGGCGATAATCACCAATGTCACCACCTTTGGAGCCTTTGCCGACATAGGCATAAAGCAGGACGGGCTTATCCACATAAGCCAGATGGCTAATCGTTTTGTTAAGGACCCGGCCGAGGTGGTCCATGTTCGCCAGCAGGTCAGGGTGCGGGTAATCGGGGTCGATCCCAAGAGAAAGCGTATAGCACTGTCGCTCATCCTCTGATCTGTTCGTCGAAATTCAAATCTTTTTATTAGAAGAGCAGCAATGCTCGACTAACAGACCATCTTAACTCGTGAAATATCCGGGCAGAGTGAGCAGGAGTATATACAGCAATGGCAGGAGACATCAGCACCGCAGTGGAACTGCACGACGAACTGATCATAAGCTTGGGCCGTGAGCGGATCTGCTATCGTCACCCGGAAAACGATGGGTATATTATCAAGATCGAGCAGGACAAAGGAGCTAGGCGGGCCAGTATGAACGACAAGGAGCTGGAGGGCTATCGTCTGCTGCAGCAGGAGGTGACCGATCTCTCTTTTGTCAGCCGTTGTCACGGCTACGTCGACACAACTCGCGGGCGGGGACTGCTCTGCGACTGTATCCGCGATCATGATAATGCGGTCTCGAGGACAATCTGGGATATTATTGTCCACGAGGAAAACTGTGATATTGACGCAGTTTTGACAACGGCACGTAAACTCTGCGATTTGCTGATGAGCGGCCGTATCTGGCTTTTTGACCTCAACCCCAAGAACATCGCCCTCAAGCGGCTTGCGGATGGAGGTTTCAAAGCCTATGTGATCGATCTTAAAGGGCGTTCGGAAAACAAGGAGTTGATACCCGTTTCCCGGTATATCGAATATTTTTCCCTGAAAAAACTCCAGCGGAGAAGCGAGCAGCTACTGGCGCGAATCGAAGACTACCACCAGCGAAGAGAAGAACTGAGAAAGCTCGACATTTGAAGCCTTCTTCTCAAGAGCCGTATTCCTGGTGGATTCTGGCGAGTTCCTCTTCGAGCTTCTTTGCCATCCATTGTTCATGGAGTTCGTAATCGCAGAAGGTGCAGGCGTATACTATCTTTTCACATTCAATATCCCGACCATTGTAGCGAACGGTGACGGCTTTGCTCTTGAGTTTCATTGGCCCATGGGCATAATTGTTTCGACATTCTCTCACAGTTGGTTCACCTGGCGAAATTAGTAACGGTCAAACATTTCCAGGAGAATATACTGGAGTTTTCCTCTTTACGCCATCCCTTGCTGTTTTGGCCAGGCTTTTAGCAGGGGCGGAAAATCCGAAGAACACCACTTCTCACTGGGCCAGGGGGCTTGACCGGATTCGCCTCGATATCTGCCAGGCCAGGTGCGAATGACTGGTAGCCTGTAACGTAAGCAATACCAGTAACCTTGATGATCTGTACAAATATCGCCAGAGGATGCGCATGGTAAACGAAAACTTACGAAAAACGTCAAGATCTAATACATTTTCAACCGGCAATGATTATTATAGAGGCGTAAAATACTAGGACATGCGTAAATTATACACCATTGTCATTACCTGTGGTGTTCAGCAATGGCCTCTTGGAGGCAGCCCTCACAATGGCTGAAAATTGAGAGGCAATCAGAAACAATGAAGGAGAAAGGAACATGATGCGTATAATGCTGTTTTTGGGAACGAACCTGGCAATTCTTGTCCTTTTGGGCGTTGTCATGAGCCTGCTTGGGCTGGATACCGGATCCACCACCGGTCTGCTGGTTTTTGCCGCTCTTTTTGGCATGGGCGGGTCATTCATATCGCTGGCCATGTCGAAATGGATAGCCAAGAAATCGACCAGGGCACGGGTAATTGACCAGCCCGCCAACCAGACGGAACAGTGGCTTCTGGAGACGGTACGCCGTCAGGCTCAGCATGCCGGCATCGGCATGCCGGAGGTGGCGATCTACGAATCGCCGTCCATGAATGCCTTTGCCACCGGCATGAAGCGTGACGACGCTCTGGTGGCGGTGAGTACCGGGCTTTTACAGAACATGAACCACGACGAGGCCGAAGCCGTTCTCGCCCACGAGGTGAGCCATGTCGCCAATGGCGATATGGTGACCATGGCTCTGATCCAGGGGGTGCTCAACACATTCGTTATATTTCTTTCGAGAATGGCGGCCAACGTCATCAACTCTGTCATCGCCGGCGAGGATGAGGAAGGCGGTCTCGGTTTTTTCGGCTATATAGCCGTGACGATATTTCTTGAGATCATCCTCGGCCTGTTTGCCTCGATGATCGTCATGTGGTTTTCCAGGCGACGTGAGTTTCGGGCCGACTTCGGCGCGGCCAAGCTGAGCGGCAGCCAGAAGATGATAGACGCCCTGCGCAAGCTGCAGGCCCATCATGAGCCTTCGAAACTACCCGATCAGATGGCGGCCTTTGGCATCCGTCCCAAGCAAGGGGGCCTGACTTCCCTTTTTAGGAGCCATCCGCCCATCGAGGAAAGGATCAGAGCGCTGCAGAGTTCGGGGCGCTGATTGGTAATGCAGCAGCCGGTATCCGCCGCCGTGGTTCGCAGAGACCGGGCGGTATGCCGGCCGTTCCCGGCGCTCGCTCTTTTTTTTGTCTGGCTCGCTGCCGGTCTCTACGGCTGTGGTGCCACCGTGTCGGTACCGCCGGTTGAAAACGGCCTCGGGGCGGCACTGGTGGACCATGGGCGGCATGCCAGTCTGGTGCTGGAAACGGAAGATCGATCCATGATCCGCTATGCCTACGGCGACTGGCGCTATTATGCGCTCGCCAAGCAGGCAACGGCGGAGGCCAGCCGGGCGGCCTTGCTGCCCACAATCGCCGGCCTCGGCCGGCGACAGTGGCCGGGGAGCCTGGATCGCCTGAGGGTAGCCGAAAGACTGCGCGAAGGGGCGGAGGAAATCTATGTTTTTCAGGTCAACAGACGCAACGCCGTCGATCTGATCACCCATCTTGACTCGATATATATAGACAATCTCGTAACACTCCATGAAAACAGAGTCTACGACCTGAGTTTCGTCCATCATCCGCAGGCCTACACGCTCTTCAATAATTCCAACCGTAAGGTTGCCGAGTGGCTGAAAAAATTGGGCTGCACGGTCAGCGGTGCAGCGCTTTCGTCTGGTTGGAAAGTGCGGCAATGAGGCCTGTGAACCGCGAAAAACATCCTCAGGTAAGGGCAAAATTCCTGGAGAAAAGCCGGAAAAGACGATAGGTATTACAGGCGGGGCAGGCGGCTGTGCGTGCGCCCGCATCGATAGTGATTTTTCATAACACAAGCTACCCAAAAGACCATGCAGGAAAAACCGGCGATAATCATAGCTGCCTTTGGCAGCAGCAGAGGCGGCAGAAAGGCCTTTGGCACGCTCCAGAGACTGGCTCTTAAGCGTTTCAACGGCCACCGACTGTACTGGGGATATACTTCCGAGATCATTCGCAGGAAAACCGGAGATCCCAGCCTGACCGCTATATTGGAAGAAGCGGCGAAAGCGGGACATCGCCAGGCGGTGGTTCTGCCTCTCCAGATATTTCCAGGGAGCGAGTACCAGCGTATCTGTGATATTGCCGGCCGGTTTTCATCGTTGCAGGCGGTGGTGGGCGAGACGCTGCTGCACCGCTGGAGTTTCGTCAAAGAAGTTGTCGATACCGTCTCCCGGGATTTCATAGCGGAGGGGAAGGGAATCAACCTGCTGGCCCTGCACGGCACCCGGATGGCGGCCGACCCCGCCAATATCGTCTATCTGGGACTGGCCCAGCTTGTGCGCGCTCTCTACGGCAATGTCTGGGCGGCGAGTCTGGAAGGGATTCCCGATCATCGGGCGGTGATGGCGGAGATTGCCGCATCATATGGTGCCGGGGTCCGCCGGCGTATCAGAATCATTCCCATGATGTATATAGCAGGCCTCCATGTGGAAGATGACCTCATGGGCGAAGAGGACAGTTGGAAACGCAGGCTGGAAGATCAGGGATGGTCGGTGGAGTGTCCCAGCCTCGAAGCCGGTGATGGCGGCTGCTATAAGAGTCTGGCCGCCTACCCGGACATTCAGGAATTTTTCCTGCAGCGCATAGATTCGGCCCTGCGGCGATTGCCCCGGTTGTGAGATGCGATCATACCCTCTTCCGGAAAACGACGCGGATCATATCCCGTTGATCCCCCTTTCTCTTCACACTTCCCTGTAGGGCGATCCGATGGATTTTCTCACCGTCGCCGCCATGATCGTCTTCGTCCTCACCTTTCTTGCTGCCGTCGATCTCTTTCTGGGTCTTGTCCGTATGAAAAGGCTGGCCGCCGTCGAAATGCGCAGCGACCCCACCCGGCCGCAGGTTTCGATTATCGTGCCCGCCTGCAACGAAGAAGACAGCATCGACCGGGCCTTGCGGAGTCAACTGCAACAGGAGTATACGCATCTGGAAATTGTTGCGGTAAACGACCGGTCAAGCGACAGCACGCCGGACATTCTCGAAAAGCTGCAGCAACAGGATCCCCGTCTCAAGGTTCTGCACCTGGATGAGTTGCCCGCGGGCTGGCTCGGCAAGGCTCACGCCCTCCAGCGCGGGGCAGAGATGGCCGCAGGGGAGTATCTGCTCTTTACCGACGGCGATATCATCATGGAAAAAACGACTGTGTCCAGGGCGGTGAGCTATATGGAATCTCAAGGACTGGATCATCTCTGTCTTGTTTTTAAAAATATTTCCCCCGGACTGCTGCTTAACAGTTTGATTCTCGAATCGGGGGCAGCACTGCTGCAGATTTTTCGTCCCTGGCGTGCAGGCCGGAAAAGCTCCCGCTGTTTCATCGGCGTCGGCGCCTTCAATATGGTGAAAAGAGAAGTCTACAAGGAGATAGGCGGGCATGATCGCATCCGCATGCACCCCGTTGACGATATCATGCTGGGCAAGATTATCAAGCGGAGTGGTTATGTACAGGAATGCCTGCTGGGCCTCGATCTGGTGACCCTCCGCTGGTATGAAAACCTCGGGCATATGGTCAGGGGGCTGATGAAAAACAGCCTGGCCATGATCAACTATCGCTATGCACTGTTGCCGCCGCTGGTGCTGGGTATTGCCATATTCACTCTTTTGCCTCCGTGGGGGATCCTTTTTGCCGACGGCGCCGTCCGGTACTTCTGTCTCGGCACCGTGGCAGCGAGGCTGGCTGTCCATTACAGCGGCACGCGTCTTGTCGGTCTCTCCCCGCTCTGTGCGGCAGGGACCATTGTCACGCCCTATATCTCAGTGTATATACTGTTGAGAGCGGCATGGTGCAATTATCGGGACGGTGGCATCTATTGGCGCGGTACCCACTATGACCTCGCCGAACTCAGAAAAAATGAACCTCTTCTGCCCTGAACGGGCTGTTGGCAGCAAAAAGACGTCGTTTACTTTCGGGTGGCACAGTATATAATACCAGCATATCGCCGGGACGCGGGCAGCCGGTCCAGGCGATGGCGTAATGTTCCGGCCACAGGAGTGTGCCGGAGAATCAGAGACAGCGCGAGCACAAACCTGCGAGGAATTATCATGCCGGATACGGGCGTTAGCAAGATACTGGTTAAGGAACAAGAGATCGTCGACATCGTCGCCGGGCTTGGCGAAGAGATCACCGATCATTACCGAGGCATTGGCGGTGAGCTGATCGTTGTCGGCCTGCTGCGTGGTTCCTTTGTCTTCATGGCAGATCTCGTCCGTAAAATTCACTATCCACTGGTTGTCGACTTCATGGCGGTTTCGAGCTACGGCAACGGCACGGTCAGCAGCGGTGATGTCAAGATTGTTATGGATCTTGATGAATCTGTCGAAGGCAGGCATGTGCTGCTGGTCGAGGATATTATCGATACCGGCTCCACTTTCAAGAAGGTTATCCGCATGCTCAACAACCGTAACCCTGCATCGCTCAGGGTCTGCACCTTTCTCAACAAGCCTTCGCGCAGGAAGTATGATATCCAGATCGATTTCTGCGGCAAGGACATCCCTGATGAATTTGTCTGCGGCTATGGGCTTGATTATAGACAAAAATACCGAAACCTTCCCTACGTCGGCGTCCTGGGGGAGTGAATCCGCCCTCCGCGTTCTGACCAGAGACGGAGTGGTAAAGACCGCCGGGCTGCCGGCAGCTGTCGGAGTATCTCGACGGGCCCTGGAGCGACTGCCGCAGAGTGAGGAAAGCTGTGATGATGCATATTCGCTGCCAGATAAAGGGACCGCACTGTCGCTCTGGCCGACCCTGTCACTGTTCTTTAGGGTACCTTAAGCAGAAAGGTCGTGAGTCTCTGCTCTGCCAGGTCCATCTGCGTCAGGCCATCCACTGGCATGGTCACACTCTTGGCGATACGTGCATCAAAGGGTCGCTCCAGGTGATCATATGGCCCAACAATCAATTAACCTGCTGCAGCGTTGAGCTTGCAGTCCGCTGACGGCGGACTCGTCATCAACTCTCGGTCTGAGAGAACATTTTGCCTTCTGATGCGAGCAGCTTTGTTCTTGTCA
>CAKZOA010000045.1 GCA_937132035.1 uncultured Desulfobulbaceae bacterium
CGGCCATTATATCTGGGTCGAGAGCACCTGCAAAAGCATCGGCAATGCGCAGATGGAGAGCATCGACGAAATAATCGCCGTCACCCGCGATATCACCGAGCGAAAAAAGGTCCAGGAAGAACGTCTGCGCATGGAAAAACATCTCCTGACCGTTCAGCGGCTGGAAAGCCTTGGTAGTCTCACGGGGGGAATCGCTCATGATTTCAACAATATTCTGATGGCCATGCTGGGCAATATCGAACTGGTCAAAGACAGAGTATCAGCAGATCCGAAGTCTTTGCAACGGCTAGAGAGAAGCATGCAGGGGGGGCAGCGGGCTGCAGCCATCATCCGTCAAATGCTGGTGTTCTCAGGAAATGAAAATTTTGTTTTTCAGCCGGTGGATCTCAATCGGCTTATCGAGAGCATTTTCGAGTTGCTGCAGACAGCCGTTCACAAGCGGGGTTCCCTGGACCTCCAGCTTGAACGGCCGCTGGCGCAGATCGAAGCGGATGAGACTCAAATCCGGCAATTGCTGATGAACCTGATTGTCAATGCTGCCGAATCCTATGGAGAAGACGGCGGAGGAGCCGTCACTCTGTCCACCGGCATAGCCGACTGCGATCCTGACTATCTCGCCGACACCGAACCGGATGTCTGGCTGGCGTATCACCAGCCCTTCCCGGCTGGCCGATTTGTCTTTCTGGAGGTGGAAGACACCGGAGCCGGTATGGAACCTGAAAAGCAAAGACGCCTGTTTGAGCCCTTCTTTACCACCAAATTTCAGGGGCGCGGCCTCGGGCTGTCGGCGGTTCTGGGGATCGTACGAGGCCATAATGGATTCATCCGTGTCGATTCCGAAGCCGGCCAGGGGACCGTCATTCGGGTGCTGTTTCCGGCGCTGGCGGATGCCGAAGGTACCAAAAAGCCCAGCTTCCAACCGTAGCAGGTGGTGTCATCGCCTTTCGTCGACCCATACGACAGCAGATACTCCCCCTGAAACCCATTTGTTGATATCCCAAAAGACTGAGGTGCTCTTCGTACGAGTGTCTGCGGCCAGGACGGCTGCAGTGGAGCCGTCAGGGAAGGGTTCATGGCGTTGAGAGAAAAGAGCAGGCCCGTCTTGAAATGAATCGTCGAATATTGGGGGAAACCAGACTCTTCGGTATACAACAGGAGGACGAAATGTTTGATTTTACAGCGACGACCACCGTGGTCACCGGCGGGGCCCAGGGAATCGGCCGGGCCGTGGTTGACTACCTGCTGCAGTGCCGCGGCAATGTCGCCGCCCTTGACATCGACAGCGAGGCCGGCGAGGAACTCCTCGCCGATCATCAGGGTAATGAGCGCCTGCTGTTCCTGCCGGCGGATGTAGGCAATGAACAGGAGGTTGTCGCCTCGGTGGCGCGGATTGCCGATTGCTTCGGTACCGTCGATTCTCTGGTGAACAACGCCGGAATTGCCGCACCCTCCAACGATCCTGTAGAGCACCTGGCGCTTGAAGACTGGGATGCCATGTTGCGGGTCAACCTGACCGGTGCCTTTCTGATGGTCAAGCATGCTGCCCCCCATCTCGGCAGACAACGGGGGGCGATCGTCAACATGGCCTCCACCAGGGCCCTGCAGTCCGAGGCTAACACCGAGGCCTATGCCGCCTCCAAGGGCGGTCTGATGGCGCTTACCCACGCCCTGGCGGTGAGCTTTTCCGGACGTATCCGCGTCAATGCCGTTTTACCGGGATGGATCGATGTCAGTTCCTTGAAGAAGGAGGCGAAAAAATTCGATCCGCAGCTCAGCGACGAGGACCACCGCCAGCATCCGGCCGGACGCGTCGGTCTGCCGGGGGATATTGCTGCTTTGACCGCGTTTCTGCTCAGCCGCGAAGCTGGCTTTATCACTGGCCAGTCCTTTGTAGCCGACGGCGGCATGACCAGAAAGATGATCTACATCGAATGAGAAGATCGTGTGAAAAGAATGGCAGCCGGACCTGCGGTCGCAGTGAGCCCGGCTCCGAAGGCGAAGGCACACCATCCATGGGAAAATCATTTGAGAAATTTCAGCCGTTTATTCGCCAGAACTGCCGGATCATTGAAAAGACTCTGCTGGAGGACGAGCTGACACCTGCCGCCCTGGCCGGTCTCTTCCATGCCTTTATCACCCGACTGGTACCCTTCGATGAGAGCGAGATTCACTGCCGCGCCGGCTGTGACTATTGCTGTCATCTCAAGGTCACCGCCTCCATGGCTGAGATCGTGGTGATTGCCGAATTTTTACGAAAAGAAGGACGGCTGGAGAGCTGCCTTGAGCGGATGGCGGCGACCGGAGGTGATGTCAAGGCGCGGGCGGCCAGAGACGAAAAGTGGTGGGCGGAAAACAGAATGCCGTGTCTTTTTCTTGACGAAGATGATGGGTTGTGCACCATTTACCAGGTGCGGCCGTTCAGCTGCCGCGGCTACCATTCCCTCGATGTTCGGCAATGCCTCAAAGGGTACAGGGAGAAAATCCTGCTGCCCATTCCCTGTTATCCCGATCTCAAGCGCAGCCGGGAGATGTATGCTGTCAGCTTCTCCCGGGCCCTGAACGACCTGGGCTATAAAGCCCCCCTGGTGGAACTGTCTTCGGCTATGGGGCGTGTTCTCAGCGAACCTGACCTGATTGAAAGGTGGCTGGCAGGTGAGGAGGTGCTGCCATGGCGGCGCTGAACCGTTGGCCGTAGTGAGAATGTGGAAAAGGTTTAGTGTTTGTGTGTCACGTAATTTCAACGAGCAGCGGACCGGAAGAGATCTTTTCACAGGACGTCCATGAACCTTCTGGATCTGCTTGTGCTTCTGCGTGTGGTGCATACTTTTGCTGAAGAAAGCAGGTCGGCTTTTAGTGAAATGCACTGACTACTGAATCAGCACCAAAAACTGATACGGCTCCAGTTCCAGTTCGTTCATGACGGTGACTGATCTCCCCGATATGAGGTCCGTCGATGTCTTTCTCATTCCCAGATGACGCAGCCGCGTGCCCTCTATTTTCTGTGGGGCGTCGGAGAAGTTGGCGAGTATCAGTGCGGTCTGTTCGTCATAATGACGAAAGTAAGCCAATACATGCTTGTTTTTGGTATAGGTGATCTCCGTGTCGCTGCGGTTGAAAATAGGATTTTGCTGCCGTATCTGAATGAGGCGCAGCAATTGGTGATATATCCTGCCGGTAGGCGTCTTTCTGTCATGCCTCAATTCCGCTTTCTCCCAGTCAAATTGTGGTCGGTGCAGCCATCGGCTGTCCGCTGCCAGGTCTGTGTGGTTTGTGTAATCGTAGTCGTTGAGCATGGCCACCTCGTCGCCCAGATAGATCAGCGGGATCCCGCCTATGGTTATGATGACTCCATGCAGCATGAGGATGCGGCGGACAGCCATGTCGATCTCCTTTGCATCACCGGTTTCCAATCCCTTCTCCAGACCACAAAGCGATGCCGTCGTCCCCGAAATGCGGACGTCTCCGGTGAGCGTGTTTTCCTGGAACGGCAACCCTCGGGAAAAACTACCTTCGAACCTGTTCAGGAAAAAATTATTGAGAAAACGTCGATGCTCATAGGGATCAAGGGGAATATCCCGGGCATCTTCATTGGAGAAGGACCAGCCGATATCGTCGTGGCAGCGAATATAATTTATCCAGGTACAGTTTTCCGGCAGCAGGAAACGTTTCTCCACGGCATGGCAGAGCAGGGAGACATCCCTGGTGGCAAGAGCCTCCCAGAGTAGAGCCATCATCTGGGGATTGTAGGATAACGGACACTCTTGCCAGTCGATGTATTTGATGACCTCGTCGGGATGGACAATCGCCTCGGATTTGAACACCAGCCCCGGTGCCACGATTTTCGCCACACTATTGAAAGCCTGTATTATGATATGGGCCTCGGGCAGGTTCTGGCAGGTTGTACCAATCTTTTTCCAGATAAAGGCCACTGCATCAAGCCGTAAAACCTCGACGCCGCAGTTGGCAAGAAACAGCATCTCCTCGCACATGCGGTTGAACACCTCGGGGTTTTCATAGTTGAGATCCCACTGGAAATTATTGAATGTGGCCCACACCCACTTGCGTATCCTGCTTTTGTAAATGAAACAGCCGGGATGATCGTCGGGGAAGATGGTCAGAATGTTTTTCTCGTAGGCGTCCGGGATTTCCCGGTTGGGAAACATCCGGTAATATTCCTGATAGTCGGTATCACCGGCAAGAGCCCTTTTTGCCCAGATGTGTTCATCCGAGGTGTGGTTGAAGACAAAATCGAGTACCAGGCTGATTCCCCGGTGTCGCAACTCTGTGGCAAGGTCGGTGAGTTCCTCTATGGTGCCCAGCCGGGGATCTATCTCCCTGTAGCTGCTGATTGCATAGCCGCCGTCATTGTCGCCCTCGGGGGTCTTGAACGGCGGCATCAAGTGGAGGTATGTGATGCCAAGCTCTGAAAGATAGGAAATATGCTTGCGTACGCCGGCAAAGTCACCGGCAAAACGGTCGACATAGCACATTGCCCCCATCATCCGATTTGACTGGAACCAGTGTTTATTTGCGATCCGCCTGCCGTCAAGACCCTTGAGTTCCGATGGTCTGGCGATCCACATCTTCGTTGCTGTACGCAGCAGATCCTGGATGTAGTAGAAAAAATCATAGCGATCGCCATAGAGGCGAAAGAGCAGCTGGAACAGGTGGGGAAAGTGTGCTTCGACACGCTCCCTGTATGCCTGCCACTGATCATCCGCAACCTGTGAGGCAAACTGCTCCTCCAGATCGGGCCATATCCGTTTTAAGGTTGTCACGCTATATTTGGATGCATACGGATTGTTTTCCATGGTTAACCATTTCCCCTTGGGTACTGTTGCAGATGAATATCCCCTTTGACGCTCTGCGCTGCCATACCGAAAATACTTCGAAGGCTTTGCCGGTAAAAAGCGATAGCGGACTTTTTTTGAAGCCGCGAACCTACTATACAAAGACCCCGGGCCATCATCAAAGCTTTTGTTGGATCAATCACCAGCGTCGGCCTTTTTGGCATGCGGAACCCACCCCTTGTCTGTGATCCCTTGGATTGAAAGTGTTCTCGGCGGATTATTGGCAGCGACGTTCTCCTCGGCTCTGGCTTCGTTTGTCAGAGCACTCCGGATTCTTGAAGCCCTTGGCGTCACAGCAGCGAGCCCGCTTGCTCATGGTTTGCCAAGCGAACTGAGGCAGGAGAGCCACGCAATGCCATTTTTTCCCCGCACTTATCATACTGGCAGCGATCATACTCCGGGAACTCAACGCCATTGCTCCATTGGCGGCCATGATATTCCTGCTTACCTATGCAACCATCAACCTGGTGGTGGCTGTCGAACAGAGTCTCGGACTCGTCAGTTTCAGACCCACGTTTCGAATACCTAAAATAGTACCGTTTATCGGCCTGGCAGGCTTTTTAGTTGCAATGTTCATTATTAACCCGATATTCAGTTTGCTGGCCACCGCTGTCGTTGCCACAATCTATTTTTTCTTGTTGACACGAAAACTCACGGCCCCCACCGGAGATGTTCGCAGTGGCCTGTTCACCGCACTGGCCGAATGGGCTGCAAAACAGGTGGAATTCGTTCAGAGCAGCGCCGAACGTGCCTGGAAACCCAATATCCTGCTTCCCGTGGAGGACCCTTCCAGGCTCGGGGGAGATTTTGAGCTCGTACAGCATGTCGTCTACCCGATGGGGTTAATCAAGTTGCTGGGCATTGCCCCACCCGGAAAGATTATTGAATTGCAGGAGCGTTTTGTCGATACTATACATGCTTTTATGAGTGAGGGAGTTTGCAGCTCCTCCACGGTTATGGAGGGTCAGCTGTGTACGCTTGCCTAACCTTTGGGTCGGCTCATTCCAATGCATGGCTCCCCCGGCAGGCTCTTCTCTCTTAGCCGTTTTACGGTGTTACGAAACAGATGGGCAGAGTTATTCTGGAAACGTTAGCTGTGCTTTCAAAGCTCTTTCCTGTTACTTTTTTGCATCATTGAGTCCCCAGTCGTACTCCAGGAAGCGGATCTTGGTCACCGTGTGCTCTGTCAGTGACGTTTTGAGTTCTCCTTCGGCATACAGCAATAGATACGCGAGAAGAGACGGCTGCCCGTTGTGGTGCTTTTCTCTCAGCCAATCGAGAAAATCGTCTTCATACCAGTCGAAAATTGCAGAGAGATACAGCGTTTCCGTGCTGTGGTCATAGCGGACATTTTCTGTGCTGTTAATGAATTTGCGTGCCTCGGCATCGAGCTGACTGTCAAGCATGGCAGGATAAAAGGGTATTCGTGGCAGTTTCGGACAGCTTCTCGAAGCACAGTTGAGGGCAAAGTGAAAACGTGGGTCGTCGAACCGTTGACGAATCACCGTGTTTTCCAGAAAGTAGAGGCTCGTTTCCGAACCGCCATAGACAAAACGTTGAAAGAAGAAAAAACCGCTTTGGTCTGGAAAAAAGAAGAGTACTGCGGGTGCCTTTACATCGGTGACCGATGATAAGGGATACTGCTCCACCACCCCCAGTAACACAGTGCTGTTGTAGGCGTTAATCCAATAGGCCAGCCGGTCGTTTTTGCTCGGAAACAGATGCGGGTGACTGTCAGGACTGATGGCAGCTATCATGGCATAGAAGAGATCAAGAGAAATTCGGTCGCTTCGTAATTTGGAGTAATGTACCAGGCCGTTGCCGGTGACGAATGTATCCAGAACCCGCTCATAGGCATCATAGGAGAAACGCTTCCCATCAACAACAGCAGGTACCTGGCTTAAATCGGGGGCTACGGGCCGAATGATGGTACATCCGCTGACAAGCAAATACATCAATAAACTGAGAGCACTATACAGGTAGCACTTAGAGTTTCTCATCAAGGATCTTCTCACTGTCGCATCTCCCATTGATTCGGTGGTAGTTATTATAGGCGCAAAATGAATAGATGCCCCTGTCATCAACAATTCCGTAATTGCACTGATGCAACCGCTCCCCGTCAAACCTGTCGTGTTCCATAAAACTTTTAACAAAGAGCAGAATATGTTGTGAACGCATTGCTGACCTGATGTCTGGTTGTTTTCCGAATATGGCCGCTGCGTCTCTCAGCAGCGACCAGAATTGCGGCCGAAATAACTGCTTGCCGAGAAACCGCTCCTTTCCCAGAAAGAGGTCCAGAATGGTTTCTCGGCGGTTGCTTCCCAGGAAACGTTGGATCTTTTCCTTTCCAAAATACCGGAAAAGAGGTTCAAGTCTGCCTCCAACCACATAGGCGAGCGATATTGCATTACAGTGATGGTGGCCGAGAACGTCGGTTAGGAAACCTCCATGAGCCATTCCCGTCTGCTCCTCGATGAGTCCGATCAGTTCTTCGAGGGTGAATCCGACACCGGTATCGGCAAGATCGTACCGACCGGCAAACCTGGTGGCGGCCTGAAAATTTATGGCCCGCACCGTATCGATATTCTCCACGCCGAATCGAACAATGTCGCCAAGTTCATTATCGTTGACATTTCGCGCTACCGCCACCGCCAGTGTACAGCACATTTTGGCCCGGCGAATGGCAGCAATTGCCCGCAGGCGGATATCTTCCATATCCTGTCCGCGTATCCTCAGGTAGGTATCTTTGCGCAAGCCGTCGAATTGCAGATAGACAGAAGACAATCCCGCTTTGGCAAGAGAGGAGAGATATCCTTGCTCTTTGCTGATCCTGATGCCGTTGGTAACCAGCTCAATGTTAGTAAATCCACGTGCGTCGGCATAGCTGACAATCTCTTTGAGAAGCGGATGGAGAGTCGGCTCCCCGCCGCTTATCTGAAGCGGAATTGTCCCTATCTCGCTAACCAGCTTGTCGATCTTCGCCTTTATCACTTCGATC
>CAKZOA010000046.1 GCA_937132035.1 uncultured Desulfobulbaceae bacterium
GTTCGACGTTATCATTGGTGGTATGGGCATCACTCCACAGCGGGCCCTCAAGGTCAACTTTACCATCCCCTACGATTATTCGGGCATGTCCATCGTTGCCCATAAGGAAAAAGCGGCCGGCTTCACTACGCTTGCCGACTTCAACAAGGAAGAGGTTGAGATCGCCAGCAAACTCGGAACCACCGCCGCCGCGGCTGCTAAAAAATTCCTCCCCAAAGCCACCATCCGTCTCTATGACGACGAGGCCCAGACCTACCAGGAACTCCGCAACGGCAAGGTCCACGCCGTCGTCGCTTCGGCCCCGCGGCCGGCCTTTGAAGCCATCAAGTACAGCGACAGCCTGTTCTTGCCGGTTTCCGGAACATTCACCAAGGAACCCATCGGTTTTGCCATCCGCAAGGGCGACCCCGACATGCTCGCCTTTTTTAACAGCTGGATACTCAACGTCAACCTCGAAGGCTGGCTCCAGGAACGCCACCAATACTGGTTTGAGACCCGCGACTGGGCAGATATGATCGAATAGGCCGGAAGGTCGCGGAGCATTCCACCAATATCACTGCACTCAAGCGGCAAACAGGGAAACCTCTTTGCCGCTTGAGCGTTACCAGCATTCCCCACCCCGCAAGCATTGAAGAGACAATTCACCCTCATCGACGGCCTTATCACCTTCGCCGTACTGTCGCTCATCGGCTATATCGCCTATCGCCTGAGTTTCAGTCTTAATTACAAATGGAACTGGGCCGTCATCCCCGACTACCTTCTCTACTACAACGAACAGAGGCAGTCTTGGCAGAGCGGTGTCCTGCTGCAGGGATTTTTCACCACGGTGAAGCTCAGTATCTGGGGTACGCTTTTGGCCTCCCTTCTCGGGTTTGCCAGCGGGCTGATATCTATTTCGCGGCGTCTGTTCCTCAGGCTCACGGCCAAGACGTATGTCGAGCTTATACGCAATATTCCCGCTCTCGTCATTGTTTTCATTTTCTATTTCTTCGTCAGCGACCAGATATTGCCGCACCTGCACATCTCCTCTTTCACCAGGTCGCTGAGTCCCGAAGCGAACACAATTTTTGCCTTTTTCTTCGCCGACCCCGCCATGATCACCCAGTTCATTTCCGGAGTCATCACCCTCGGCCTCTTTCAGGGAGCCTATATCTCCGAAATTGTCCGCGGCGGCATCCAGTCCATCGACAAGGGCCAGTGGGAGGCCTCCTCTGCCATCGGCCTGAGCCGGTGGCGGCAGATGCGGCTGGTGATTCTCCCCCAGGCCATCCGCAACATGCTGCCGCCGCTGGCAAACGAGTTCATCAATACCATCAAGTATTCGTCCATCGTTTCAGTGATTTCCATCCAGGAACTGACCTTTCAGGGAATGCAGGTAATGGCCTCCACCCAGGTGACCATCGAGGTATGGCTGACGATTACTCTAATGTACCTCGTTCTCTGCCTCTGTCTTTCCGTGATGGTGGAACGGCTGGAATTCAAGCTGTCACAAAGCGGCTATTAGCCTGCCGCCCTCACAGGAGCGGATATGAAACGACACTCTCCCTTCGCCATTGCCAATATCCGCTATTTCATCGGTTTTCGGGTATTGTTCAACTGCAGGTTTTATTATCCGGTTTTCACCATCCTTTTCCTCGACTACGGTCTCTCCATCGAACAATTCGCTCTGCTCAACTCGGTATGGGCCGCCTCCATCTTTCTGGCCGAAGTGCCTTCCGGGGCGCTGGCCGACCTTATCGGCAGAAAACGCCTGCTGATAATCACTTCGGTGTTGATGATTCTGGAAATGGCCCTGCTCAGCTTCGTTCCCCTGGGTAACATGAACCTGGTCTTCTGGGCGTTTCTGCTCAACAGAATCTTCAGCGGGCTGGCGGAAGCAATGGCGTCGGGAGCCGATGAGGCTCTGGCCTACGATTCTCTTCAGGAGGAGGGCATCGAGGATCACTGGCCGCATGTCCTCAGTGTTATGATGCGTATCCAGGCAGCAGGCACGGTCATTACCATGAGCCTCGGCGCCCTGCTTTACGACCCCACCACGGTCAACGCCTTTTTTGACTTTCTCGGCCAGCCGTTGAGATTCGACCAGCAGGTCACCATGCGGTTTCCCCTTTATCTCACACTTGTTCTCGCCTCTCTCTCCTGCGTCACCGTCCTGATGATGAAGGAAACCGGGGCCACAAATGCAACCTCATCTTCGGAAAGCTATCTGCGTGAAGCGGTCAGGGCTTTTCGTCTGACTATCGAGGCCGGAGGCTGGATATTGAAGACTCCCTTCGCCCTGACCGTCATTCTCTTTGCCATGGGCTACGATCATATCCTGCGGATGATAATCACCATGAACAGCAAATATTTCCGCATAATCGAGCTGCCAGAGGCAAGTTTCGGCTTTATCGGTTCCGCCATGGCCCTTATGGGGCTGTTCATCCCCAAAGTCGCCGAAGCCATGGTCAAGCGCTACACCCCGGTTGAGAATATGCTGTGGCTTTCTGCACTCACCCTGACAGCGCTCTGCGGCCTGGCGGCGGCCATACCCTACTGGGGCCTTCTCCCCATGGCACTGGTGCCTGCCGGACTGCAGCTGACCTCGTTTTTTACCAGTCATTATCTTAACAGGATCACCGACTCGAGTCGACGCGCCACGGTTTTGAGCTTCAAGGGAATGGCCTTCAACCTGGCCTACGGCTTTATCGGCCTGGCCTTCGCCGTGCTCATGAACCAGCTGCGTCAAAGCACCTCCGTCACCAACCCGCAGATGGGTCAAGCTCTCATCGAAGATACCGCTTTTACCACAGCCCTGGTCTGGTTCATCCCCTATACCTGTCTGCTGCTCATCGTCGCCGTTCCTGTGGCCAGACACCTGTTGCGCCACCGGCGAATGCACCGTCAAAAAGGCTAAAAGCCCTTATCTTCTGCTACCAGCGGTTTCGATGAACCGCCGCCGCCCTGTAGCGGTCCTTGGCGCTGAATTCACCGTCCGGCCAGCCGATCGGCACGACGGCAAAAGGATACACCATTTCGGGAATACCAAAAAGCTCACGCATTTTTGCAACCCTGTCTTCGAGGGGATAGATGCCAGTCCAGACGCTTCCCAGGCCAAGGCCGCGGGCAGCCAGCAGCATATTCTGGACCGCAGCACTGCAGTCCTGAACCCAGAAATCGGGCCATTTTGTACCCTCTGGTGCACCGCAGACGACGATGGCCACCTGTGCCTCACGCAGCATCGCGGCATAGGGTTGAAATTCCGGGATGGCATCGAGCTTCTGTCGATCAGTGACGACGACAAAGTGCCAGGGCTGCTGGTTGCCGGCGGAAGGAGCAAGCATGGCCGCCTCCAGGATCAACTGTATCATTTCCTGCGGTACCGCCTCGCTTGTGAATTTTCGTATACTCCGCCGCGTTCTGATCGCTTCTTTCAGCTCCATGGATTCTCCTCAGTGTATACTGTTGCCGATGTTATCTCCGCCTTCTTGCCTGCGATCATATTACTGCGCTGAGCATCTTTTACAATAGTCCCGGAAACCTGCTTTAGGGTTTTCCCCTGAAACGAAGGCCAACCGAGGCCGAAGGGATATTTCGCTTCAGATGCTCCTGCTCATCTGGTATAGTAGGCGCATTCGCCACCGTCATGACAGCTCGTTCGTCCTCTGCTCAAGGTCCCTGATGATCTCCGCATCCCCACCATTCAATATTGCCCACCGTGGGGCTCGCAGCCTGGCCCCTGAAAACACCATGACCGCCTTTCGAAAAGCGTTGGAAGTCGGAGCCCACGGCATCGAATCAGATGTACGGATCAGTGCCGACGGCCGGCTGATCCTGCATCACGATTTCACCTTCGAGCGCACCACGGATATCGCCCGAGGGTTTCCCA
>CAKZOA010000047.1 GCA_937132035.1 uncultured Desulfobulbaceae bacterium
CAGGGTTACCAACGACGAGCTGGAAGAGCGCACCCGGGCTCTGGAAGAGCAGAAGACCGAGATCTGGGCCACCAACAGCGACCTCAAGGAGGCGCAGGAAATCGTCGAGAGAAAAGTAGAGGAGCTTGAGGTCGCCAGCAAGTACAAATCAGAATTTCTTGCCAATATGTCGCACGAACTGCGAACGCCGCTCAACTCTATTCTTATCCTCTCCCAGCTTTTGGGAAACAACAAAAACGGCAATCTCACCTCCAAACAGGTGGAATCGGCACAGGCCATCAACTCCTCGGGCAGCGAACTGCTCAAACTCATAAATGAGATTCTCGATCTTTCCAAGATCGAGGCAGGCAAAATCGATCTGGTCATCGAAGAGGTAAAGCTTGCCCACGTTAATGAGGACCTGCGGCGCATGTACAAGGAAATCGCCGACAGCAAGGGCTTAGAGCTTGTGTTTACGGCGGCCCCGGACCTGCCGGAATCACTTCTCACCGATGAGCAGCGGCTGCAGCAGGTATTGCGCAATCTTATCACCAATGCCTTCAAGTTTACCAGGGAGGGCACGGTGGCCCTGGAGGTGTCGCGGCCCAGTGCGACCCAGGTGGCTGGCACCTCCCTCGAAGTCGAATCTTCCCTCGCCTTCGCTGTGAAAGACGAGGGCATAGGAATTGCTGAGGAGAAACAAAAGGTAATTTTCGAAGCCTTTCAGCAGGCCGATGGTTCCACCAGCCGTACTTACGGCGGCACCGGCCTGGGACTGTCAATTTCCCGGGAACTCATTCGTCTGCTTGGTGGTGTCATTCTGCTTGAGTCTGTGGAGGGGGAAGGGTCCACCTTCACCGTCGTCCTCCCGGAAAAACATGAACGAAGCGAAACCGGGGAAGACGAGAGAGCCAAAGAGAAGGCAGAGCCCCCAGCGGAACTCACCGAGGCAGCTGATGCTCCAGTGGCTATGAAAATGCCCGATGCCCGGACCGCCCGGAAGGAAATGACACCGGAGCTCGACGAGGTGGCAGATGATCGCAAGGAGGTGACCTCGACCAGCAAGAGCGTTTTGATCATTGAAGATGACAATAATTTTTCCATGATCCTCAGGGATTTCGCCCGGGAGCGGGGATTCAAATGTATTATCGCCGAAGACGGGGAAACCGGTCTTCACTTTGCCGACTACTATCGTCCCAGCGCCATTATTCTCGATATTGGCCTACCGGGCATTGACGGCTGGAGTGTAATGGAGCGGCTCAAGAATACCCCTGATCTGCGCCATATTCCCGTTCACTTCATGTCGGCTGCCGATAACTCCATGGAGGCCCTGCGTATGGGAGCCATAGGCTACCTGACCAAACCGGTCTCTCTGGAGAAGATTGACGAGACCTTCCGCAAGCTCGAAACCATGATCGCCAAACCGGTAAGCCGGCTGCTGCTGGTGGAGGATGATTCCGTGCAACGGGAGAGCATCAGGCAGCTCATCGGTGATTCCGACGTCAAGACAACGGCGGTGGCCACCGGCGCCGAAGCTTACGGGGAGCTGGAGTCGAGCAGTTACGACTGCATGATTCTCGATCTCGGCCTTGAGGATATGTCCGGATTTGAACTGCTGGAGAAGATCCGCTCCAACGAGACCATGGCGGGAGTGCCGATTATTATCTACACCGGCCGGGAGCTCAGCGAGAAGGAAGAGACCGAGCTGAGTCGTTATGCCGAGTCCATAATAATAAAAGGAGTCAAGTCGCCGGAAAGGCTGCTTGACGAGTCGGCCCTTTTTCTCCACAGGGTCGAAGCGGAACTTCCCGAAGAAAAACGTAATATGCTGAAGACGATGCATGCGCGAGAAGGGGTGCTCTCCGGTAGTAAGGTACTGCTGGTCGACGATGATATGCGCAATGTCTTCGCGCTGACAAGTGTCCTCGAGGAGCGCGAGATTGAGGTGATTATCGCCCGTGACGGAGTTGAGTGTCTTGAAAAACTTGAGCAAAGCAGCGGAATTGATGCGGTGCTCATGGATATTATGATGCCGCGGATGGATGGATATGAGACCATGCGCGAAATCAGAAAGAAGCGTCACTATGCTGATCTGCCGATAATAGCCCTCACCGCCAAGGCCATGAAAGGCGACAGGAGCAAATGCATAGAGGCCGGCGCCAGTGATTACCTGGCCAAGCCAGTGGATCCGGAAAAACTGCTTTCCATGTTGCGGGTGTGGCTCTACTGATGTCGTTGCCAGCAAATGAGCATATTGCCGCCATGGAAAACGAGGATCTCGAGATCGGCCTGCTGCTTGAAGCCGTCTATCGCAAGTATGGCTATGATTTCAGAAACTATGCCGGAGCACACACCAAGAGGAGAATTGCCCAGAGAAAGAGCCTTGCGGGCCTCGATTCGTATACGGAGATGATTCACAAAATCATTTACGACGAGAAGTTCTTTTTTGCATTGTTGCTCGATCTCTCCATCAATGTCACCGAGATGTTCCGGGATCCCTGGTTTTACAAGGAGGTGCGGCAGCTCATTGTCCCGCATTTGCAAACCTATCCCTTCATCAAGGTCTGGCACGCCGGCTGCTCGGCAGGTCAGGAGGTGTATTCCATGGCCATACTGCTCGAAGAAGAGGAGATGAAGGAGCGAGCGCAGATCTACGCTACCGATTTTAATGAACTCATTCTTGCCCAGGCCAAGAGGGGTATTTATCCGATCGATGTCATCAGGCAGTATACTGCCAACTATATACAGTCGGGGGGGCGCGAATCCTTCTCCGATTACTATACCGCCGATGACAAGCATGTCATTCTCGATGGTCGATTGAGGAAAAGAATACTGTTTTCCTCGCACAATCTGGCAACCGACGGCGTCTTCGGCGAGATGAATATTATATTATGCCGTAATGTACTCATATACTTTAATAAAGAATTGCAGGAGAGAGTACTTGAGCTGTTCTGCGACAGCCTCTGTCCAGGCGGTTTTCTCTGCCTCGGTTCGAAGGAGAGTCTGAAGTTCTCGAAGTTGGCGGACAGATTTGAAAGTGTGGCGGGGCGGGAGAAAATCTACCGCAAGAAGCGTCTGCAGGAGTAGAGGAAGTCAGTCATGATCGAGTCCGGTACCTACGAGGCGGTGGCCATAGGTGTTTCGGCAGGAGGGATTGCCGCGCTTGAGAAGATACTGCCTCGGTTTGCTCCAGATTGCGGTCTGGTCATTCTCGTGGTACAGCATATGAGCCCCGGCGGAGGCCACTATCTCGTCGAGCACTTTTCCTCGGTCTGCCATCTGCCGGTAAAGGAGGCGAGTGATAAGGAAAAAAGCGAGGCCGGCACCATTTATTTCGCTCCGGCGGATTACCACCTGCTGGTGGAAAAGCAGAGAACGCTTGCCCTGTCGATGGAGGCTAAGGTCCATTACTGCAGGCCCTCCATAGATGTGCTTTTCGAAACTGCCGCCGAGGCTTACTCCAGCGCCCTGGCGGGGGTGATTCTCACCGGCGCCAATAGAGACGGAGCTCGGGGCCTGGCCAGGGTCAAGCAGTTGGGTGGTTTGAGTGTCGTCCAGTCACCGGAGACGGCGGAGGTAGATATCATGCCCCGTGCGGCCATGGACATGGCTCAGGTGGATTGTCTTCTGCCCCTGGATAGATTAGGAGACTTTCTGGCGGCGTTGAATAGAAGAGGTAAGGTATGAGTAAAGCAAAAATTTTGATAGTCGATGATCGGCCCGAAAATCTCTTTGTTCTAGAATCACTGCTGGATGAGCCGGATATTGAGCTGGTCACAGCCAGTTCGGGCAATGAGGCACTTGCCAAAATTCTCGACAATGATTTCGCGCTGGTGCTGCTTGATGTGCAGATGCCGGGAATGGACGGATATGAGGTTGCCGAGTTGATGCGCGGCAACAGGCACACCCGTCATATACCCATTATCTTCGTCACTGCCAAACATAAGGAACAGGCTTCCATCTTCAAGGGCTATGATTCAGGGGCCGTCGACTATCTTTTCAAACCCCTGGAACCTGTCATACTCAAGGGTAAGGTCGGTGTTTTTCTCGAACTCTACCGCCAGAAGAGGGAGTTGGAGGAAAAAACCCGCGAACTCGACAAAAGGCTGGCCGATCTGCAGGAGCTGAAAGGCCTGCTGGAGAGGACCAACGAACAGCTGACGCATCTGTCGAAAATGGACGGGCTCACCGGACTGCTGAACCGCCGCAGTTTTGACGAGATTTATCACGACGAATGGCAGCGCGGCAGGCGTTATGGGGAAAACCTCTCCATTCTCATTATCGATATCGACTCTTTCAAGGCCTACAACGACTATTACGGACACACCATGGGCGATGACGCCCTCAAGGCCGTGGCTCAGTGTCTGGCCAGTTCGGCCCAGAGACATATCGACCGGGTGGCCAGATATGGCGGCGAGGAGTTCGTTGTCGTCCTTCCCCGTACCGGGCTTGAAAGTGCCGAAGCTATGGCCGAGACAATCTGCAAGAACGTGCGCCGGCTCAATATCAGCCACGAGGGTAGTACCCTCGAAAAACGGATCACGGTCAGCATCGGCGTGTCGTCAATCGTGCCGAATGCGGATATGGATTCCCTGCTGCTGGTAGAGTACGCCGATGCCAAACTCTACCAGGCCAAGGCCGCCGGCAGAAATCAATGGTGTTCCGGACATGCTGTCCCGGAGCAGGGGAGGCCGCATGAAACGAAGCGCTGAAGACCGGAAAAAGCCATTTTCGGCTCTCTATCCCGAGGATGTGCTGGGGCTTGCCGAGCGGTCCCTGCAAAGAGAGTTCACCAATCTCTACCGCCCTCTGAACAGCTATATCAACAGGGTCTTTGAACTCGAAGACAGCGATGGTGCCGGTGTCATCGTCAAGTTTTACCGGCCTGGCCGCTGGCCGGGGGAGGCCATTGCCGAGGAACATGTCTTTCTTCAGGAGTTGGCATCGTCTGAAATACCGGTTATCGCACCCCTTGTTATGGCAGATGGCTCGACCCTCGGCTGCTGGCGGGATATACATTACGCCTTCTTTCCCAAGTGCGGCGGCCGCAGCGTCGATGAGTTCAGCGACGAGCAATGGCAGCAGCTCGGCCGGCTGGTCGGGCGGGTTCATGCCACAGGCAGTATCCGCGAGGCACCGCACCGGCAACGGCTGGTCCCCTCGGCCTCCACCCGCGGGCAGCTCCATTACCTTGAGGAGCACGATCTGGTCGCCCAGGAGGCGCGTAGCGCATTTTTTACGCTCGCCCGTCGCCTGGTGGAGGAGATCGACGTCCTGTTCGACGGCGTGGTGCTCCAGCGCATCCATGGCGATCTCCATTTCTCAAATATTATCCATCGTCCCGGTGAATCCTTTTTTCTTATCGATTTCGACGACATGGTTACTGGTCCACAGGTTCAGGACGTCTGGATGCTGTTGCAGGGATATGGTGAAGAGAGTCTGGTGGAACTTGATCTTTTTCTCGAAGGCTACGAGGTCTTTCATGGTTTTGACAGGCGGAGCTGTCGCCTGATAGAACCGCTGCGGGCCATGCGCTACATTCATTACCTTGCCTGGTGCGGGTATCAGGTGGTGGAGGATGGGCATACCGAGGTATTGCCGGACTACGGCACTTCTTCGTTCTGGCAAAACGAGACGGCGGAGCTTGCCGACCAGCTTGAGCGGATTCATACCGCCAAAAGTCCCTTTGGCAATGTCTAACCGTCTTCAGGGCAAATTATACAGCCGGCCGGCCATGGACAATGCCACGGAGTTGCCGCCCACCGGATGTTCAGCGGAACAGGTGCTGCATCCTCTCGCCCAGTTTCATGTTGTGTTTGCGGGCGGCTGCGGAAACCTCTGCAAAATCAAGGACATAGGTTTTGGTCAGGGCCTCAAGAACCTGCGGTGAAGGGCAGATTGCCTTCCAGGGAACACTCTCTTGAAAGAGCAGGGCGATGCGGTTTTCCCTTTTGCGCACCGGAATGAGAATACTGCCGGAAAAATGTTTTGTCATTGCTTTGTGGACACTTTTGTAGACCGTCGGGTTACCGCTCCAGAGATTGCTGCAGACCACGCCGCCAGGAGTGAGTCTGGAGCGGGCCGTTTTGAAAAATTCGCTGGAATAGACGGTTCTGGCCATGCCGGTATCGGTGAAGGCGTCGACGAGGATCAGGTCGAAAAGGCGCTCTTGGCAGAGGTTTTTGAGGTAGTGCAGGCCATCGTTGCAATGGATGCGGATGAAGTCGTTTTCCGGCAGCAGAAAAAATCCGCGGGCCACCCTGATAATATTTTCAGAATAGTCGACGGCGTCGATGTGGCATGAGGGCAGAAAGCGTGTAAAAAATTGCAGAAGAGAGCCTGCCCCTATGCCGATGAGCAGGACCTGTGACGGACGGGTACTGGCAAGCAGGGCGGCGGCCATCATATACTGGGTGTACCTGAGGATGAGTCTGCCGGGATCCTTGAGGCATATTCTGCTCTGGACCACATCTCCCTGGAAGTAGAGAGAGCGGTAGTGGCCCTCGTCAACCACTTCCATGAAATTTTTTTCCCTGTGGCTGTACAGCAGGTTCTTTTCCGGCTCGGTCATTGGCTGTTTCATAAGAAAAAGGGTTCAACGGCTTCCAGCCGCTGACAAAGTATCGTCTAGGCGCACATATAATGACATGGAATCACTGCAATGTAAAGCGGATGGAATTGCAGGGACGAGATCGATTTCAGAAGAGCCACCATTTATTCAAAGCGATCAAAGTTCTTGACGGAAAGCGTTTGTTCCTGGCATAGTTAGAGATGATCCAGGCGGGAGAAATGGTGCTAGGGGCACACTATTGAGGAGACTACGGTGAGTGAGGCGGCAAAAAAAATACTGGTGATGGATGACGAGGAAATTGTGGCGGATATTGCCGAGCAAATGCTCTCTTATCTTGGATACCAGGCCGTCGTCGTCGGCAGTGGTGAGGATGCCGTTCGGCTCTACCGCGAGGCTTATGAGCAGGGCGATCCTTTCAGTCTGGTCATTCTCGATCTCAATATTCCCAAAGGCATGGGCGGCAAGGAGGCCGTAGGGCATATACTACAAACAGATGCCGGAGCCAAAGTCCTGGTGTCCTCGGGCTATTCCAGCGATATTATCATGCAGGAGTACAGTACCTACGGTTTTTGCGGCTGTATAGCCAAGCCTTTTGACCTCAAAGGGCTGCAGGATGTTCTCGATAAGGCGTTGAGCTAGCAAGAAAGCGCTGGCCCCCCAGAAGCGATCTTTTTCTCCGCCACGAATTATGAGAATATTTCCGACCGGCAAACCCCAGCTGAAAATAATCTATTTCACGGCGATTATCACAATCTGCTCGCTCTATGCGGCGCAACCGATCCAGCCGGTCTTTCAGCAAGAGTTCGAACTCACTAACCTTCAGGCACTGCTGTTTACCACCCTGATGATGTTTCCACTGGGGATCGCCCCCCTGTTCTATGGTTTTCTGCTCGAAACATTTTCCGCCAAGCTGCTGGTGCGAGGCGCCGTACTCATGCTCGGCGTGCTCGAACTGGTCTTTGCCTGTTCGACGAGTTATTTCTCCCTGTTACTCATACGGGCTGTCCAGGGGCTCATGATCCCAGCTATCCTGACATCTCTGATGAGCTACATTTCCTTTACCTCGGACAGGGACAACGTGCAGCACTCCATTGCCGTGTATATCGCCGCCACTATTGTCGGCGGCTTCCTCGGCCGTTTTCTCTCCGGTCTGTCAACGGAGCTTTTCGGCTGGAGGTACTTCTTTGTTTTCCTGGGACTACTGCTCATGGTCGCCTTCTATCTTCTGCGAATTCTCGAAAAAGATGCCAATATGGAGTATGCCAAGCCCAGACCAATGGAGGTGCTGGCCCTGCTGCGCAAAGGTGGATACTTCTGGCTCTATATCGGCATTTTTTCCATTTTCTTCGTGTTTTCGGCGATGATGAATTTTCTGCCCTTTGCCCTCAAGCAGATAAATCCGGGGGCGGGCGAGGCAGGCATCGGCTTTCTCTACTTTGGCTATGCCATGGGCATTTATGTCTCGCTTAACAGTCGCAGGATGATATACATTTTCGGCAGCGAGGCTGATGCCGTTCGCATCGGCATCGTCATTTTTTTTATAGGTACGACCCTGTTTATGATCGAAAACTACCAGGCGATGTTTGCCGCCATGTTCGTTTTCTGCACAGGCCTGTTCATGGCTCATTCCCTGCTCTCCGGTTTGGTCAACAAACTCTCTTCGCACACGAAGGCGATCGCCAACGGTGTCTATATCTCCTTTTACTACATGGGCGGTACTTTTGGTTCCTTTCTGCCCGGCTATTTCTTCGAACATTACGGCTGGCGCGGTTTTCTGATATTTCTGCAGGGAGTGCTGGTTTTTTCCTTTTTCTGCATCAATATGATGAAAAAACATGTCTCCGCACTATGAAAGACGACGGACAATCTTTGCCCCAATCGTTTATTAGAAAGCATGTCATGGCTTGTTTTGCTAGAGTATTTTACGATGGTAACACTCATGCAGTGCGAAGAGTGTTGAGCAGCACGGCTATGAGTGCCGGGAGTATTTCAACCTTGATTTGTTCCCGGAGAGTGATAGCTTAGAGAGTACTATACATTTTCCTTGCCCCTCTACCGCGGATGGTGGACCATCGCTGTCGCCGTGCAGGGCTGGAAACCAGTGGAAGATAAAAAGGCCGTGAGGAGGAAGAGTGCAGCACATTGTCGAAATCGCTACGCCCGAGCGGGAAATACTCATAGACATTACTGAAGAAATTGCGAAATTGGTGCGGCAGAGTGAGCTTACAACGGGTATTGTTGCGCTGTATGCCCGGGGTGCCACCGGCGCCGTGATGATCCAGGAAAACTGGGACGATTCTGTGCAGACGGATGTGGTCCAGTTTCTTCGGGGAATCATCCCCCGGAGCGTCTGGCTGCATGATCGGCAGGACGGCAATGGCGATGCTCATATCAAGGCCGGACTGGTGGGTCCTTCGGAGACTATCCCTATCATCGCCGGCGAACTCGGCCTGTCGCGCTGGCAAAATATTTTTTTCTGCGAGTTCGACGGACCGAGAAAAACACGGACCATAGCCTGTACGCTTTTGAAGGCGGAGAGTGGCTGAGCCATGGTGAAAAAAATCATCTCCGGAGGCCAGACAGGAGTGGACCAGGCAGCACTCGATGCCGCCATGGAAGTTGGCGTCGCCTATGGAGGATGGTTGCCGGCGGGGCGCAGAACCGAAAGGGGGCCCTTGCCGCAGTGTTATTGTCACATGCAGGAGCTGCCAACGGATTCCTATCCAGAAAGGACGAGAAAGAATGTCGAGACTGCCGATGCCACCCTTATCGTCAGTCATGGAGGTCTTAGCGGCGGCTCGGCCCTGACGGCGAAAATCGCCGGGG
>CAKZOA010000048.1 GCA_937132035.1 uncultured Desulfobulbaceae bacterium
GTAAAATTTCCTGCCACGCCTCGACCTTGAGCGAAAATCCCTATTATTCAAGGTATCCTTTAAGAGGCGCTGCCGTAAAAATTCCGATTCCTCCTTTTCTCGGGATACGCTGCTGAACATGAGTGAGAATCTGATACGAAAGACTTCTCAGTGCAACCGCTCTGTTTGTCCAGGCAGAGGGAGTGATGACCGTGATATGGGCCAATGCCGCCATAGCCAGGGTCGCATTGTCCGAGGTCTATGCCTGCCCGACGAAAAATGATCTTTGGCCTCCCGTACCGTGCCTATTGCAGGGCTTTGATGATGGCCGGCAGAAAAAAAATCATATCATCGGGTTTTCTACTGGTGATCAGCGTGCCGTCGACAACCAGCGGTTCGTCGACCCATTGGGCGCCGGCATTTGTCATATCGTCTTTGATGGCGACAAAAGAGGTGGCTTTCCTGCCCCTGAGAATGTCAGCTGAGACCAGCATCCAGCCGGCATGACAGATAGCCGCCACTACCTTGCCGGCACCATCCATATCCTTGACCAGTTTGACCATGGCCGGAAAGCGCCGCATTCTGTCGGGGGCGTAGCCGCCGGGGATGATAACTGCATCGATGTCGCCGGCGCTGATATCATTTGCGGCGACATCGGCGGTGGCCACCGTACCTGGTTTGCCGGTAAATTTCTCAGACTCCCCAGAGCCGACGACGATCACTTCGGCCCCTTCTTCCTTGAGACGATAATAGGGATACCAGAATTCATAGAGATTGAACATTTCTTCAACGAGAAGGGCAACTTTCTTTCCTTGCAGGGTCATGTTTCCTCCTTGATATGTGGTTTGAAAAACTCGGGGGCGCTTCTCCCCGTCCTTGCATGGAGATGATTCTGTAATATTATGTATCCAAATACAATTGAACAATGACCCCGAGGTGAAAACCTCTTCATGCAGCAGTGTCTGCAGCTTGGTAAATACCATTACGGTATGGTTGCACCTGCTGGTTTTTGCGTAATACTGCGAAGAAAAACTTGAAAATCCGCCGTTAATTTGCTATATGTTGCTTTCTTATAGTTTAAAAGGTTGCATTCCTTGCCGGTTGCGGCCTTTCTTTTATTCAACTCCCCGGACTGTCGGGGGAAGACGAACCTCAACCTAACTTGGCCACTGGTCTAAAA
Source organism: uncultured Desulfobulbaceae bacterium (assembly GCA_937132035.1). Classification (GTDB taxonomy): domain Bacteria; phylum Desulfobacterota; class Desulfobulbia; order Desulfobulbales; family Desulfocapsaceae; genus Desulfopila_A. The sequence continues at coordinate 1,160 of CAKZOA010000048.1, forward strand.
AGAGCGAAATCCATGACAGATGAATTAAACCAATCAACCCAGGGAACAGGCGGAGAAGAGTTAAGCTTTGCAGAGCTCTTCGAAATGGAAGAAAACAATACGGTAGTAGCAGTGGGCGACGTAGCCACGGGAACCATCATCGGCGAAGTGGAGGATTATTTCCTTGTCGATGTCGGTGACAAGGCAGAAAGCTACATACCAAAGTCAGAGTTCCGCCTGGAAGACGATGCAGAAGTAGGAGTAGGTAACACCTTCGAAGTGTTTGTTGAGCGACGCAAGGAAGAAGGTGGGCTGCTGCTCTCCCGGGAGAAGGCCATTGCCATAAAAGTCTGGGAAGAAATCGCCAAGATCCAGGAAGAAGACGGAACCATCGAGGGCCGGATCGAAAGCCGGGTCAAGGGTGGCATGTCGGTGGATATCGGCGTACCGGCCTTTCTACCGTACTCGCAGATTGATTTACGCCCTGTCAAGGATCTCGATGCCCTCATCGGCGAAACCTTTGATTTCAAGATCCTCAAGTTCAACCGCAAGCGTAACAACGTGGTGATCTCCCGTCGGGCAATCCTTGAGGAGGAGAGAAAGGAGCTGCGCGAAAAAATGCGTTCCAAGCTCGAGGAGGGCCAGATTATCAAGGGCGCTATCACTAATATCACCGATTATGGTCTTTTTATCGACATGGGCGGCATGGACGGGCTTTGCCATATTACCGACCTGTCCTGGGGCCGTGTTTCCCATCCGGCCAAGCTGTATAAGGTCGGCCAGGAGCTTGAGGTCAAGGTTCTCAAGTACGATCGAGAAAACGACAGGGTCTCCCTCGGCGTCAAACAGCTTCGCGAAGATCCCTGGGAGACCGTCACCGAGCGCTACCCAGTTGGCGAGAAGACCGTCGGTAAAGTGGTCTCCATTACCGATTACGGTGTTTTCCTCGAACTGGAGGAAGGCGTCGAGGGACTCATCCATGTCTCTGAGATGACCTGGTCCAAAAAACCGCGCCATCCTTCCAAGATGGTCTCTGTCGGCGACGAACTCGAGGTCATGGTGCTCAATATCGAGCCGGAAACCAAACGCATTTCCCTGGGCATGAAGCAGTTGCAGCAGAATCCCTGGGATCTGGTAACCGAAAACTATCCGGTTGGCTCCATCATCGAAGGCAAGATCAAGAACATCACCGATTTTGGTGTATTCATCGGCATTGAGGAAGGAATTGATGGTTTAATCCATGTTTCCGACCTTTCCTGGACCGAGCGCATTAAGCATCCTTCAGAAAAATATACCAAGGGCGAGACCATACAGGCAGTGGTGCTCAAGATCGACAAAGAGAACGAGCGTTTCTCCCTTGGCGTCAAGCAGCTTGTCCCTGATCCATGGCAGGAGGCGTACAATAATTATCCCTCGGGTACGGTGGTGGAAGGTGAAATCACCAACGTCACCGACTTCGGCGTCTTCGTCAAACTCGAAGAGGGAATCGAAGGGCTGGTCCATGTTTCGGAAATAAGCAAGGACAAGGTCAAGACGCCTGTCGGCATGTATCAGGTGGGCGATACCCTCAAGGCCATCGTTATCAATGTTTCCGCCAAGGATAGAAAGATCGGCCTCTCCATCAAAACCCTGGAGGACGAGGGTGAAGAGCAGGCGGTGGAAAAACTGAAAAAGAGGGAAGAAAGTGCGGCCGACTCTTCACCGTCGACCTTTGGCGATTTGCTCAAGGCGGCAGCGGAAGGAAACCAGACCGACGAAGAATAAGGAGCGGCGACAGATAGAGCGCTGCGCGTTCATTAGGGTTGTTTTGCCGGAGCGACATCTCCGGCAAAACAACTTTTTTTTATGGTGAGTACGGCGAAGATGCCAAATAAGCGTGGATGGATGAGCAAATATGTTGAAAAAAGATCTGATAAATAGGGTAAGCGATGAGCTGTCTCTGCAGAAGCAGGATGTTGGTATGGCTCTTGATATAATCCTCGATACCATGGGTGAGGCGCTGGCGGAAGAGAGAAGAGTGGAGCTTCGCGGTTTCGGCAGTTTCTCGACCAGGAAAAGAAAGGCTCGGAGCACCAAGAACCCGAGGACCGGTGTCGTCATGGATATTCCGGAGCGGAAAACACTGCATTTCACCATGAGCAAATCGCTCAAGGAGTCGCTTATCAGTAAAACGGAGTAAGGTCTCCCTTGCCCTCTCGAAGGATTTCGGGAGTATCGCCTGTCAAATCAATAACGGTGGAAGGATCGGGGTATGCCGGTCCTCCATCGACTATTATATCGACCCTGTTTCCGATGAGCATATCAATCTCGTACGCTTCGATGGGAGGAGGGTCGTTTTCGTAGGGAACACTGGTGTTGATGATGGGGTTCTCCAGGGTTTTGAGCAGATGCAGGCAGATGTTGGATTCAGGGACGCGTATACCTACCGTTTTCTGTTTCGACGACATGAGCCTGGGCACCAGTTTGGTGCCGGGCAAAACGAAGGTGTAGGGGCCGGGCAGATTTTTCTTCAGCAACCGGTAGGCGGTGTTGGAGACATGAGCGTACTCGCTGATGTTCTTAAGATCCTGGCACATGAAAGTGAAGGGTTTGTCCTTTGGCCGCTGCTTGAGTAGGATGATTTTCTTTATGGCCTTCTGGTTGAACATGTCGCAGCCGATGCCATAGCCGGTATCGGTGGGGTAGCATATGGTGGCGCCGGAACGGAGCTCCCGCACCACCTGATCTATCAGGCGCTGCTGCGGGTTGTCCGGATTGATGGCGATAAGCATGGGATACCTTTTGACCTCCCCGGTTGATAGTATGATCTAATGATAAGATGTCGTTGGGTCTTGAAAATGTGTGTTTCCGGCTTTCGGACTGGAACAACGGAAAATAATACGTTATCTCGATTGCTGCAACAAGATAAAATGCGGTATTATACGTACGGAGCGCCGATGCCCGGCCGGCCGAGCGCAGTCGCATGGCGGGTATTGTGTCTCGCTTTTGCAACAGACAACTACAGGAAAAGGAGCCCTGCATGCTACCGGAGAATATAGAACTTGCCCTCACCTTTGACGATCTGCTTCTGGTCCCCTCTGCTTCGGAAGTTCTCCCCAACCAGGTTTCTTTGGCCACCAGATTGACTGATTCTATTTCACTCAATGCCCCGTTGATCAGTGCGGCGATGGATACCGTTACCGAGCACCGTGCTGCCATTGCCATGGCCAGAGAGGGCGGTATCGGCATCATCCATAAAAATATGAGCATTGACCGGCAGGTCCTGGAAGTGGAAAAGGTCAAGAAATCGGAATCCGGCATGATCATTGATCCGATTACCGTCGACAAATATCATTCTGTACGTGAAGTCCAGGATATCATGAGTAATTATAAGATATCAGGACTTCCAGTCCTCCATAAGGGCAAGCTCGTGGGCATCGTTACCAACCGTGATTTGCGCTTCGTCTCCGACAGCGGACTGCGGGTCGCCGATGTCATGACCAGCAAGAACCTGGTGACAGCCAAGGTGGGTATCGATCTCGAGCACTCCAAGGCCCTGCTTCATGAGCATAGAATCGAGAAGCTGCTCGTCGTCGATGATGAGGGCAACCTCAAGGGACTGATCACCATCAAAGATCTTGAGAAAATCAAAAAATATCCGTACGCCGCCAAGGATAGCTATGGCCGTCTTATCGTCGGTGCGGCTCTTGGGGTGGGCGAAGACCTGCTCGACACTACCGAGAGGCTGGTCAAGGCGGGCATTGACGTGGCCGTTATCGACTCGGCTCACGGCCACTCCAGGGGCGTGGTTGATGCTGTGGCCAAGGTCAAAGACGCCTTTCCCGGCCTGCAGGTCATCGCCGGTAACGTCGCCACCTCCGAGGGGGCGGAGGATCTGATCAAGGCCGGTGCCAACGCTATCAAAGTCGGCGTTGGTCCGGGCTCCATCTGTACCACCAGAATCGTCGCCGGCGTCGGTGTGCCGCAGATGACGGCACTGCGAAACTGCGTCCGGGTCGGCGAAAAATACGGGATTCCCATCATAGCCGACGGCGGCATCCAGCATTC
>CAKZOA010000049.1 GCA_937132035.1 uncultured Desulfobulbaceae bacterium
CCGAGTCGGCCATGCGCGGTGAAATAGATTTCAAGGAGAGTTTTCGCCGCCGGGTGGCGCTGCTCGAGGGTCTTGAGGAAGAAAAACTCGACCACGTCACCACTGCCCTTCCTCTGGCGGAAGGAGCGGAGATCGTCACGAAAACGCTCAAGGAGCTCGGCTACAGGCTGGGGATACTCTCCGGCGGATTTACCTTCGTCGGCGAGTATCTGCGGGACAAGCTGGGTTTTGACTATGTTTTTGCCAATACGCTGGATATAGCCGATGGTAAGGTTACCGGCAGGGTGGTCGGTGAGATAATCGATGGCGAAATGAAGGCCCAGCTTTTGAAAAAGATCGCCCGCAGCGAAAATATTACTCTCGAGCAGACGATAGCCGTCGGCGACGGCGCCAATGATTTGCCGATGATAAGTCTGGCTGGTCTCGGCGTCGCTTTTCACGCCAAACCCATCGTCAGGGAAAAGGCCGGCAACACCATCTCCAGCGTCGGTCTCGACGGTCTGCTCTATCTCATGGGCATCCATGACCGGGAGATTCGCCAGGAGAGCTAGGGTGGGCAGCTGCAAAACAAAAGGATTTTGCAGCTGCCGTCGTCGCGGTTATTTTTTAACCGCAGGAGCCGGGGCCCTGGCAGGGGATTGGGAGGGTACAGTGAAACATTTTCTCAGGATAGCCTGAAAAATATCCCAGTCTGTGGTGGCCGTAAGCGCCTGTTTGGCAAATGCAATCTCGCAATGTAACATGGTGTTCTCCTCTGCTGGAAGTAGAGGCCCGGAACGACACAAAGCCCGGACCAGTTGTATGATCCGGGGTCCCTGATTTCACCACAGATGCACCTTGGGCCTCGTTTCCTCGGAGGCCTGGAGTTTTTACGAGGCAGGTCTTCTGACTTCCGGATCATCCCTCTACCTGCGCCTTCCCGGCGTTAACGCCAGTGGCCTTCTGCAGGCTGGTCCCCGGTTACAGCGGCGGGCCCGTTTCCGATTCGCACGGAATTCCCTGTTAATCGTCCGCAGACTTCAGAAGATACCCGAAGGCGGATGATACCTCGTGGGTAATATCATACCGGAGCGATGGAGAATCGTCAAAGAGTATATGCCGTCGGTACGAGGTACTCTGTGGAGTATATTGCCCGAAACCCTGGAAGGTGCTTGCAGAATTCGTACGTATCTCTATAGTAGGGGCTTCGCCGGCACCGGTAGTGGGAAAGTTTGTGCCGATGCGAAGGGGGGTAAGAGGCATGTTTTTGCCTCTTCACGGCAACCCCGTCGGTTAATGCAATGGTTTGGCCGTGGCGGAGAGGGCATGATCTTTTCTTGAGCGGTGGCTTTTTTTTTGCAGTTCGTGCCGCAGTTCTTACTTTGTGAAGGTGAGTCGGGATATGCCAAGAAGTAGTACAGACAGGTAGTACAGACAGCCGGTGAATGACAGCAGAAGGTGAGCGATGATAGACAGGCAAACAGTTTCAAGCCTTGAAGAGATAGTCGGGACCGCCAATGTTTCCGTGGCGCAAAGCGATAGGATAACTCACTCCTACGATGCAACCAAGGAGCAGTTTCTGCCCGACGTGGTTGTCTATGCCGAAAACACCGAGCAGGTGAGAAACATTGCCAGACTGGCCGATTCCCAGAAAATACCCATTTTGCCCCGAGGCGCCGGCTCCGGCTTTACCGGGGGAACGTTGCCGGTGCATGGCGGCATAGTTCTGGTGCTCACCCGGATGAATGCTATCCGTGAAATCGACAGCGACAATCTCATTGCTGTGGTTGAGCCGGGAGTGATTACCGCCGATCTGCAAAGAGAGGTTGAAAAGCAAGGCCTTTTTTACCCGCCTGATCCAGCATCCAAGGAATTTTCCACCCTGGGAGGGAACGTTGCCGAGTGCGCCGGTGGTCCACGTTGCGTCAAATACGGCGTTACCAAGGATTTTGTTCTCGGTCTGGAGGTGGTCACAGCCAGCGGTGAGCTCATCCATACCGGTGGTCAGACGCTGAAGAATGTAGTGGGGTATGATCTGACCAAACTCTTTGTCGGCTCTGAAGGCACCCTCGGCATTGTAACCGAGATAACCTTGAAGCTGGTGCCGAAGCCGGAGGCCAAAAAGACCATGCTGGTCCAGTTCGAAACCATCGAAGGTGCGGCCGGCGCCGTATCGGAGATTATCCGCTCCCGCATAGTGCCGACGACGCTGGAGTTTCTCGATGCCACCACCATTGACTGCATTCGCGATATATCTCCTATTCCTCTGCCGCCGGCCTGCCGGGCCCTGCTGATCATCGAGGTCGACGGTGACCCGCCCCTTTTGGAAAAACAGGCCCAGCA
>CAKZOA010000050.1 GCA_937132035.1 uncultured Desulfobulbaceae bacterium
TCTCTTCAGTCTGGCCGGCGATTACGCCGTCACTCCGGAGCCCACCCGCAGACGTTACGAAAAGTTTCTCGCCGCCCATGACAAAAGCGTCATTCCTCTGGTCCAGGTCTTCAACCTGCCCGAGACCGGCGAGACCAGATTGATGTTCAATTCGGATTTTGAAACGCCGCAAGTGCCCATCCTGCGTAAACTGCTGGCCGACCACAACCTCACCCTGCTGCGCGGCTACTGGGAGCCCTATCTGGCCAAAGGCGATGTACGCTCATCGGTCTGCACCCTCTACGTCCAGGGCGAACTTTCACGCCGGCAGGAATCCGCTATCGTCCGTGATCTCACCTCGTTTCTGTCCTTTTCCATAAATTCCGTCAATCAATTCTATGTTCAGGGCCGGCTCAGTTTCCAGGAAATGCTCTTTGCCGGTAATGCCATCGACTTCACGCATCTGTTCATCTTCAAGGAAAGTGAAAACGTCACCGACCGTGACATTCTCGAAAGCCTCAGCAGCAAAGACCACAAAGAGGCTTTCGCCAGGCGTATTCAAAGCTCGAACAAATCGATCTATGCCGCCAGCCTCATTGAGGAAACCGTCAAAAAGAACATCGATCTCATTCAGTATCTCTACACCCTTTTCGAGCGACGGTTCAAGCCCGGGGAGAGCAAACGGCTCAGTGATACCGACCTGGAACGCAAGCGGCAGGAATTCGATAAATTGATCGCTGCCAGATTCATGGATTTCAGTCTTGGCTACGATATCTTTACCTTCATGTTCAAGATCGTAGGGTGCACTCTGAAAACCAATTTTTACAAGCCTGAAAAGCGATCCTACGCCTTTCGCTTCGACAACGACATTCTCGACCCCCTGGTTTTCGACCGATTCGTCTACGGCATATTCTACGTCAACGGCCACTATTCCAACGGCACCCACATGCGTGCAGCCGATATCTCCCGCGGGGGCCTGCGGCTCATCCGTGTCTCCAGGGCCAACTACGACACAGAACTGGACAATGCCGTCCTTCTCAACTACGCCCTCGGCCCCAAGGCCCAGCGGCTCAAACACAAGGATATCTGCGAGAGCGGATCAAAAGGCGTCGTCGTCCCCTATCCCCTCTACGCCAAGTACGGCGTCGAGGCCCTGCATGACTACACCGAGGGCATCATGGACCTTATGCTGCCGGATGAGTCCATCGTCGATCACCACGGCCGGCAGGAGATGATATTCTTCGGCCCCGACGAAGGCACTGCACCGATGATGGACGGCATCGCCATCCGCGCCAGGGAGCGCGGCTACAGTTACTGGCGCACCATCACCACCGGCAAAAGCACCGGCATTCCCCACGACACCTACGGCCTGTTGGATTCGGGCGAGGTTTTCGGGCTTTTCGATCGTGGCAGCGAAGGTGTGGACCTCCAGGTAAACGGTACTTCCACGCTGCTAACCAACGACATGGAGACACTGTATGAGGCCATTGGCGGACGCATTACCACCAGCGGCATGACAACCAGCTGTGTTATGAGTTCCTTCAGGACCCTCATCAGCCATTACCAGGCCGACGAGCAGCACCTCAACCTGATGATGACCGGCGGCCCTGACGGCGACCTCGGCGCCAATGAAATTCAGTGCTACAAAGGCAAGATTTGTTTGATTATCGATGGTGGCTCCATCCTCTTCGACCCGGACGGTCTTGACAAAAAGGAGCTGATGAAGATCGCCTTTAGTCGTAATTCAAGCCCACGGCCCAACTCGCTTGCCTACGACGACTCGCTGCTTGGTCCCAGGGGTTTCAAGGTCCGCCTCGACGATAAAAACAGTACCCTTCCCGACGGCACAAGAATAGAGGACGGCTCGCTGTTTCACCGCAATTTCCTCGCCGATGTCGACAACCGCCGGTTCATCGAGGACGCCAACATCGAGGCATTTATTCCCTGCGGGGGGTTCAAGGACACCATCAACAGCAGTAATATCCGAAATTTCCTCTCTCTTTTCCGGGAGCTGCGCTTTATCGTCGAAGGAGCCAACGTTTTCTTCGACGACGCCTCGAGAAGGTACATTGCCAACCATTCAGCCATCAAGCAGGTAAAGGACTCCACCGCCAACAAGGGCGGAGTTTTTTCAAGCTCCATCGCCGAAGTGCTCACCGCCTTCCTGCTTCAGGATGATTATGAGGAATCTCTTATCAACGATACCGGCACCCGCTGGTCGCTCATCGGTGATGTCATTGATCTGGTCAATCGCTATTCGCACCTGGAATGCGACATGCTGCTCAAACTGCATGATCGTCAGTCCGACACACCACTTTTCGATCTTTCAGAAAAAAGCAGTGAACAGATCTTTGCCCTTCAGGAAGTACTCGACCAGCGACGGGACGAAATACTCGCCGACGAGGAGCTGGTGTGGACAGTGATGCAGAGTTACATACCGCCCACCCTGGTACGCAAACTCGGCAGCAATACCATAATGGCCACACTCAACACCCCTGAACTGCAGGCCTATCGCAATGCCATACTCGGTAAAAAAATAGCATCAATGGCCTTTTACCGTTTCGGTCTGGAGTGGGAAAAGTATCTTGAGAGGGTGTCTTCAGACCTGCTTGGTGCCTGCAGAAAGGCTTTTATCACTGAGTAGCACGTTAGACCGGCGGTGGTACCGCCGATGTTCATGTCATCATATTTTTGGGAGAAATACAGATGTCACTCTTTGCCAACCAGATGCAGTTCCTCTCCATCCTGGCAGAAAACAGCCGAAAGCCGTACCCTACCGTCGTCGATACCAAGGCCATCGCTGCCAGACTCAATATCAGTCTCGGAAAAACCCGTGAGATCATCAGATGCCTCGACTACATGGGCGTCATCCAGAGTGATCTTGAAGGCCAGCGTTCCCTGATAACCCAGAAGGGCATGCACTGGCTCGAGCGCTATTCGGTCTGCTGAAGCACAGCCGTAGAAGCACACCCCCCGGAGACGCCCAGACTGAGGAGCGTCTCCGATGTTTTTACCAGGGAATCTCGCTCTCTGATACCCGTTAGTTGGAAATCGGGAATCATCGTTCTGCAAAAGAGCGTTGGGATTACCGGTAGGTTGTGCTATGATGGTCACGCTTCACACATCTCGGCACAAAAAAGCTTTTCACTCTATCCCAACAAGGAGACCCGATTTGAAAACGAAATGTCTCACCCTCTTCTTTTTGGCAGCATCCATCTGCATGACAGCGCCGGCGCTGGCAAATCAGTACGGCGTGAGCCTCAGCGGCGGATACAGTCCAGCCGAAGACGTCTCTTTTTTCCGGGGCGCCGTTAAAGTCTCGCCCAACTGGAAATGGTTTGAAGAAAGAGACTGGTACCTCGGCCTTCATTTCGACCTCGGCTTTATTTTCCTCAACAGCAATTCCGATGTGGTAAACGTCACCGACGCCCCGGATTCCCTCGAGGCCATTTCCTTGACGCCGGTGTTCCGCATCCAGCGCACCCCGTATAGCAACACGGTCTCACCCTTCTTACAGGCAGCTGTGGGCGCCTCGTTTTTTTCAGAAGAGACCCTCCAGAACAGCGAACCCATTGGACTCGATTTCGGTGGCACCTTCCAGTTCGAAGACATACTCTCGGCAGGTGTGCAGTTCGGCCAGCAGCAGCAGTTCGAATTGGCCATCAACTATTTCCACTACTCCAACCTCAATTTTTATGACCAGAATGACGGCATAGACATTTACAGCGCCACCTTCGCCTACTGGTTCTGATGGCCAATACTCTCGTTGAGAGTGGCAGACGTCACCAGAGAATAAGGAGTGCTCCAGGTATCTTATCGCCATATCGGTGAAATGTAGGCAACCACCTCTTTTCAAGCAGGTACTCCAAGGCTTTTCATCTCGCACAACCTGTTCCGCTTTAAGCAAGATATCCTCTGCCGAACTTTGCCGGCTGGAAAAAGGCAACGTTCCCAGGAGCGAACCACCACCCGACCTCGCCAACGCCCATTCGAGCAAACCGGCGATGGAAGCCAATCAACGCCGTTGCCGGCGCCTGTCACCTCCCTTGACCTTCCACAATCATCATTTTCAGTCATAAGCAGTCGGGGAAAATGGGCTGTCAGCCATAGACAATAGACAAAAAAAATGCCTGTGCCCTATAGGAGAGGAGGGGCACAGGCGGATGCCAGAAGGAGGAGATTTGGCATTAGGAGCATAGAGAGAACACAGGACCAAGAGATTATACGCTGATACAGTAACAATCCCATGGTGGTAGTGTATCGCCTGCCGGCGCCGTGGTGGTCCAACCAGTTACTGTTCTCTGTCAACGGCGACGGCAAAAGAGATTTTCTCTCAATTGGGTCTTAGCATACTACATATCCAAAAGTCATGTCAACACAAAAAATGGCTCTTCATTATCCCCTATTCAATCACTTACAGATGACCAGCCCTCTCTAAAAATAGCAGATGAGATCGGTTCCCACTTACCTCCTATTGGTTGGACCAATTTTTCTACACCTGTGATCAGCAGGAACGGGCGACCTCTCTTCTCAGAGGAGACAGTTGGTTTTCCAGACAAAAATATTTTTCACAATCTCTGGATCAAGGGCCAACTCGGTATTTTCATACTTGATGCAAAAGGCGGGAGAAGTGCGATGGACATTGACGGTAACACCTGGGTTGAGTCCGAAGGAGAGAAGCTGGTGCAGGTTCGAATGGCTACCGGGCTTGATGTATGTAATCCGTCCCTGTTCGCCCGGAACCAGTTCGATGAGGCTGGTCACCGTGTTGACGACCTGTTTGGAATCTTTGCGGCAACAACTACCCGGAGGAATAGGCTTGCCGTCCGGGCATATCTCCGGATGCCCGAGAAGCGTGCAGATGGATTCCTCGACTTCTTCCTGCAGGGAATGCTCGACCTCGCAGGCGATTTCATCCATTTTACTCTGTTTCACCTTGAGTATAGAGGTAACCAGCACCTCAGCCAGACGATGTCTGCGGATGATAATCTCAGCCTTCTTCTCCCCTGCCGGGGTGAAAAAAATATCATTTTCCTGCTGAACGATCAATCGACCTTCACGTAAATCATCGAGTTCCTGTTTTGTATAGTCGATGGTACAGTTATCCTGAATCGAACTGTCGGAGGATTTATTCTTTTCTCTGGCGACCCAGATGGCTTCCAGAATCTCTTCGTGGCGTTCATTGAGCATCGTTCGCTCTCCTCTATCCCAATAATTCATAAAAAGTGAAGCTGCATCTTTTCATTACATATTTATTTTCATACACTTACGCCAATCCTCCTGGGACTCAGTCTCTCCAATTTCAAAGAGACATGGGGTGCTCTTTTCCTGGGTGTCTACAGCCAAGCCTTCAGGGAGGGGTGTATGGCCTCACGGGAGAAGAGCATCCCATGTCTCTGAAGGAGTTGCTGAGTATAAGCGGTATTAGATTCGTGTATATGCGTTAAGGGTGCGCCGTGTTACGTACAGTTTGTCTCTTGAGAAGAGAAGTACCATGCAAACAGCTCTTTCATTCTTCGAACGCGTCTGCTGAGTCCATCCTCCTGGCTATAAACTCGGCAAACACTGGCAATAGTACAGTTAGGAAAACGTCACTCCAAAATAGAGAAAAACATGATGGGCCAGGCTGCCTACCAAAATAGCATAGACGAAAACGGCGACATTGATGGCCATCCCCGCCTTAAGACCGCGTTCCTTGAAAAGCACGATGAAGGAATTTATACATGGCGCCAGAAATGTCATCACCAGCAGATTGACCACCAGCTGCAGATTGCTGTAGATGGGACGCAAATGCTCAAGCTCGGCGGCGCCGCTTTCTCTGCGTATCATAGTCTTGATAAAGACCTGCACGCTTTTCTCCGGCAGCCCCATGACCTCGTGAATGACGGGTCCCAGCGTTCGCTCGAGAAGAGCGAGACCACCTGCGCGCTGGAAGAGAAAGACCACCAGCGAAGCCAGCACAAAAACAGGAAGCGCCTCAACCATAAAGAAATAGGTCTTGGCCGCCGCCATTTTCATTACCGCCAGCGGTTTCGGCAAGCGCATGGGCGGTATTTCCAGGAAAAGAGGGGTTCGCACGCCGGGAAGAATTTTATTGGCAGAATACCCAGCCACCAGAACCTGAGAGGCGATGATGCCAAAAACGGCAACGGTCGCTGAAAAGGGCAGAGGCTCGAGAATGATGAGCATTACAGCGAGCAGCGGCGCACAGGGCATACAGAGATAAAGCAGAAAGGAAACAATATTCTTTTCCTTCTCTGTGTTGAGAACCCTGGTGGTCAGCAAGGCCATGGTGACGCAGGAAAAACCCATGACCAGGGGGATGACTCCTTTGCCATTAAGACCCATTTTCTGAAAAACATTGTCCAGGAGGATCGATATCCTGGGAAGATAGCCCGAATCTTCAAGAATGCCGAAGGCAATATAAAAACAGAATATGACCGGCAGCACCAGGCCCAGCGCCAGAAAAACTCCAGTGGGCAGTATGCCGAAATCTGGGTCCATTATCATGTCGCGTAAAAAAGGACTGGCCAGCCCATCGGTAAATCGCGAGACCAATGGAAAAAGCATGCCCTCGAAGACTTTCTCATTGAGCATGTCCACCAGAAAAGTAGCACCGAATTCACCTATAAAAAAATACATGGCTGCCAGCACGACCAGGGCTATGGGAATGCCGGTGGAAAAGGCGGTGCACATATCGCCCACCTTCATCAGCAGCGAGCTCTTCGACGGAGGCTCCACGATCATAACCCGATCGGCAATTCTGCCGGCCAGTACTGTATATAATTCAGGCAGGGTATGGCTGGCAAAATTGGGCTCATCCTCGTAGAACCTGTGAACCCGCTGCAAACACCTGTCGACCTCCTCCAGGCCGAAATTCTCTCTGACATAGTTGAGGGCACCGGCGTCCCAATAAAGCAGCAACAGGGCAACACCCCTGGTTCCAATCCTGCCTGGGCCGAGGACCTCTTCGATATCGCGGACGAAACGGTTCACCAGAGGGGGAAGTGAAAAAGTAAACCCCAGCGGGCGCAAATCGGCGAGACGAACCGTCAAATCCCGCGTGCCCATACCCTCGGGAGCGATGGTTGTGGTAACCTCGATGCCCAGCAATTGTGAAAGCCTGGCGGTATCTATTTCGATGCCGCGTGACACCGCCTCATCCATCATGTTGATGTTGAAAAGCATCGGCAGCCCGAACTCCCCATATTGGAGGGCTATGGCTAGAGAACGTTTGAGGTTTTTTGCGTCGGCCACCACGATAATGCCGTCGACAGCACGACCAATTTTTTCGGAGAAAACCACCTCACGAGCGGCCCGCTCATCCTCGTTCTCCGAAAAGATGGAGACCAGACCGGGCATGTCGTAGACCTGCCCTTTACCGCCTTTCAGCGGGGCGGTGTGGACGACAACAGTGGAACCGGGAACGTTGACCGAACGTACTTTCTTGCCGGTGATCCTCGAAAAAATCGCCGTCTTGCCGACGTTCATGTTGCCGATGAGCGCATAGACCCGCTCTTCGCCCTTTTTCCCCTCTTTATTCTGCTCTTTCACCATACCATTTCGGCAGATCACCTTCCTGTCGCTGCCAGCGGGGACAACTCCCAGGACTTTCATCTTATGCACACTTATACATTTCACTACCGCGTATCCGCTGCTGCGCCATAATTCATCCTGGGATGGTTGTCTTCCCGAAGAGCCGCGTCATTTCAGTTCCCCCGGACTGCAAGTTTTTCAAAGGCCGGCCACAAAGAATGGTGCACCATTTTGCAGACAGCAACTCATAGCATATTCCCTCAGAAATTTAAATTGTCTATCACGGATATTCACTGCACCTGAACGGGTCCTGAACGAGACCTGGTCCGCACCTTCTCAGGGAGTTTGCAGCAAGCCTGTGATAACGCTGGCACTGATATCGCCATGATCGCCGATAGAAAACAGCAGCACGCGACCGGTGATACATTTTCCCCTCTGTATAATACCTTCTATTGTTTGACGTAGATGAGTTCTTCGGTATTGAAACCTAGGCGGGAGACTTCATTTTCAAAGGTATGCAATTTTGCAGGACTCACTGTCGGGGTGCGCGAAAGGTACCACAGGTAGGACATGTTCGAACTGGTTACCCAGGCATGCTCATAGTCATCAAGATGGAAAATAACATAGGAGGCGAAAAAAGGGCCGAAAAAAGAAACCTTGAGATAGCCGCGCTCATCATCTTCAACAAAAAAGGCCCGGCCTTCGGCCTGTCGCCACTTTTTTTCCTGGCTGTCATAGCCGCTGTTGACCACGCGGATGCTCCCGTCCTGACGCAGAGTATACACAGCGGTTACCTGTTGCAGCCCCCTTTCAAAGGGATGATCCAGTCTGGCAATCTCATACCAGGTTCCCAGATAGCGGTTAAGCTCAAAATTGTCGACAGGTTCAATGTTGTGCGGATAGCCGAGACAGCCGCCTGAGAGGACAGTCGCAGCCATCAGCGCAAGGAACTTAGCAAATTTCTTCCATCCACTGAAGGTGCTCATTTTTCGATGCTCCCGAACAGGAACCATGGCAGGACTTATGCCAGTACTTTCCTTCTGCAGAGTGTGGCCATCGACACGCTAACGTGCACTACGCCTCCTTACTGATTCACGCCTTAAGCCAGCCGAGAAAAACCATCGTGATTACCCCCGACATTGAAACTCTGTTCCCCCTGTTCCTTAAAAAACAGGGGCCTTTTTTCACGGGTATCTGCAGCCTGGACGACTGCAGTCAAGCCCCCTAATGAGTTTATGGCGTCCCGGGAAAAGAGCATCCCTGTCTGAAAATGAGGTGCTGAACAGCAGGGGTTAGCCGAGACTCTTCTCATTGCCGCTGCCGCAAACGAACTCTCCACGGATGGCTCATAAACAGCGCATGCCAGCCGGATCCCTTGACTTCATGAACCTTCGGCCAGCTTCGCAGCTTCGGCAAAGGCTCTTTCCATATCCGGCAATTTGGTGACTTCAGGCACAACCTGTATATAGCGGACAATGCCGTTCCTATCGACCAGAATCACCGATCGCGCCAGCAGCATGGGCCCTTCCATCAACAGCCCCATACTTCGGCCGAAGGCTCCTTCTTTATAGTCAGAAAAATAGTCGATATCTTCGAGGTCGGCTTCTTCGGCAAAACGCATATGGGCAAAAGGCGTATCCCTGCTGATGGTAATGCGCCTGACGGATTCGGGCAGGCTGTCGCCCTCTTCGCCGAGATAGTGTGTCTGCTCCTCACATACCTTGGTATCCACCGACGGAACTATGCTCAATAACAGTACATTCTCCCGGTAGTCATTGAGATTGACCGGCTTCATGGTCGACGAATCGACAAGGGCGGTATCCGGCAATGTGTCGCCCACCTTGATACCGCTGCCAAGGAGATTCTTGTTTTCCCCCTTCATCTGCACCGTCTTGCCAGGCTCGGCGCTACCGGACACCATCTCTATTTGCGGCTGTCTGCCGGCGCAGGCGGCAACAACTATTGAAAGACCAAGGACCATGAGAATGCAGGATAATCTGTGTATCATTGTAGAACCTCCGTGTTATCTTTTTTCATCTGCTGCCACAGTAAAAAAACCGCCTGAGAAAAGACCTCGGACATGGAGCGGCAAGCCAGGTCACAACTGTAAAAAGACGATGCTGGTGCAGGATGAGTATACCTAGACACACAATAACCTCTTCATGCACTTTTGCAGGAAAAAACGATCGCTCACAGGCCAGTTGCCATCTACCGGCTATTTTTCTCCTCATCCCTTACGATTCCGCCTAATGCTTCGACGCCCTCAACGGCAAGGTCGAAACTGCTTTGGGCCTTGGCCGTTTTGCGAAAGAGTTTTTCTTTGCTCTTTTCAGCCTCTGCCAGGGCCTCTCGCGACGCTTTGACCTTCTCCCCCGCACCGTCTTCCTGCCGCTGCAATTGTTCGTCGAGCTTGGTGGTGAGTTCTTCAATCTCCCGAGCGATCTTTTTTTCCTCCCTCTGCGCCCGGTGCAGGCGCTTCTCCATGCTGTAGAGCCGGTCCATGGCCCTGGCCAGGTCGGCAGCCTCCCCCTCCTCCGGTTCGCTGTCGAGATCGATTTCTTCGGCGGCCATCACCATGGCTGTGGGCGGCAGTTGCGGCAGCACCCGTTCAAGACTGAAACCTTCTACATCGGTGAGCCGTGAGCGGTGGATGGCAAAGGGGAGAAAAACCAGGCTGCTTTGGCTGGAGCAAGTGAGCACTGTCTCCGGCTTCAAATTCGGCACCAGCTCGGGATCTGCGGGGATTCTGGCTTCGTCGAAGAACTGCATGAGCTTTTTACGGGCCTCGCTGAAATGGGCCGCCTCCTGGGTGGCCAGTACCCGGATTTCTGTTTCGCGCCACAATTTATGGCGGGTAGTGAGATAGGCAAACAGCAGCATCAAGCGGCTGCTGTCATCGTCTTCTTTCCACCAGATGTCAATGCGCTCACGCCTGCCTTCCTCCTTGACCAGATTCCGCCACTTCGAGGATTCGCAGTGAAAAATGACCAGGTTATAGCCATGTCGATAGGCGGTCCGAAGATTATGGCCGTACTTGAGAATCTCCAGTCCCGGCAAGTGACTGGCTGGCTCGTTATACCAGTTGGTCAAAAGGGTATTGCCCTGCAACGGCCCCACTCCCTGGGCCTGGAGAACATAAGACAGAGCTGCGGAAAAATTGTCGGCGGTAATAACGCGGGGATAGCAGGTCAGCTCGCTGGCAGCGATATCTTCGCGCATCTCCTTGAGCGCTTCAACCTTACGCCGTCCGATTACAGCCCCATGTCCTTCCAGAATCTGCACTGCATTCAACAGCCCCGTATCGCCGCAGATCCAGTCGCCGAACCACAACAATTTCTTCCTGGATTCGCGGCTGTTGGTAAAAGCCAACACATGCGGGTACCAGTCGTTGTGGTGCCTGGGCACCGCCGCCATCTGTTCGAGATTTTTTCTCACCCTGCTGAAGGCGTGCGACCTGGTCGAATCGGCCCAGCGCGATGGCTTGTCGCTGTTCTTGAGATAGAGATAGATGCCGAGCATCACGCCCAGGGCCAGAAGTCCGTTATTGGTATCCAGGGCCAGAAGAATGGCGAGACACAGCAGGCAGCCCGCCAGGCTCAGATATTTATTGAAGAAGCGGAACCGGGGACGAAAGGACACCGAGCCGGTATCTGCTTCATAATAGGTGGCGTAGTTGAGCAGCCCGTAGGAAATAAGAAAAAACATGGAGACGATCTGGGCCACCAGGTTGAGTTGGCCAAGACTGATGACCACCAGGGCGATGCAGCCGGTGAGCACGATGGCCCGGCGCGGATTATTGGTATCGCCTGCGCCTTTGGCAAAAAAGCTCAGTACCGGAAAGATCTTATCCGCCGCCAGCGACTGGAGAATGCGTGGTCCACCCATAAACGAAGCCATGGCCGAGGAAAGCGTAGCGGCAATGACGCCGGCGTCGATCAACGCACCGTATCTGGCCACGCTCTGCATGGCCTGGTAGTCCTCGCTCAGGATCTGTGCCGGCAGGACCCCGGCAAAGATCACGACGACACTGATATACACACCAATTGAGAGGCCGACGGCAAGAAAAGTGCCCAGCGGCAGGCTCTTGCCGGGATCCTTGAGATCGCCGGACATACTTACCCCCTGGGTAAAACCGGTGACGGCCGGGAAGAAAATGGCAAACAGCAGCCAGAATGGCGGACCGCCGGTGGGCGCCTGCCAGTTTGCCAAAAACAGCGACTGCTGCCACCTGCCAATACCGCCGACATAGAAAGACGCCAAGGCCAGGATGATCAGTATCATGACCACATACTGAAACTTTGTCGCCCAGTCGGCCCCCAGCCAGGCAAGGACGAAAAGTGCGCCAACGGCCAGGGCGGCGATTGCCGCCGGTGACAGAATGGTACCCGTCCTGGCGCTTACGGCTTCGGCGAAACCTATGCAGTAGAAGGCCACGGAAACGGACTGGGCAAGGTAGAGAACGATGCCGATGGAGCCGCCGAACTTGTAGCCCAGGGTCCGGGAAATAAGATAGTAGTCACCGCCGCTTTTGATCTTTAGATTGGTGGCCACCGCTGCCAGCGACAGACTGGTGATGACAGTGACCAGGTTGGCGACAATGACGATGACCAGCATCCTGGCAACGCCGGCACTGCCTGTAACATACCCCACCCGGAGAAAGAGGATGATGCCGAGAATGGTCAGTATGCTGGGCGTGAAAACACCACCGAAGGTACCGAGCCTGCCGGGTGACGGTTGTTCCATATCGCCAATGGTCTTCTCAGCCGGGGTCTTCATCGTCTTCGTGCTCTACTCCGCACTCCTCTCCCCCATCCCTGCCATTACCGATGAGACCAGCTCCAGTGCCTGCTCTGCCAGGCCTTCCGGAAAACGTTTGGCGATGGCGGTCTTGAGCATAGGGATATTGATCACCCTGTTGCTGACGGCCAGAACGGCAAGGGCGGCCAGGGCCCGATCCCGGCCGGCAATCTTCCAGGCCTTGAAATCAACCTTGATAACCTCGGCCGGACTCTCGGGCAGCGTCGCATCGGCGGCGGCAATAATCAGCGCCTGATCGCTCATGGCGGCAAAGGCTCCTCGTCGTCTCCTGACACCCTCATCAGAGATCACCACAACCACATCGGCTGCATCAATGCCCGTATAGCCGACCTCGCCGGGCCAGACGATTATTTCACTGACCGATGGTCCTTTGAGGACGGTGATATCGTAATCGTTTTTCTGAGTGACCATCAGGCCGCCGGACATCGCCGCAAGGCAGAGCAGCTCGCCGGCGGTGACGATCCGCTGGCCGGCGCTTCCGAGGATGAGAATCTGCTCTTTTTGCCACTGAGGGGGGTTGTATTTCTTGTCGACGACCAGCAGCGGCGGCGGCTCAGGCAGCGAGGCCGCCTTCTGCCGGTAATTCTGTCCGTATTCCTGACGCTCGTTTTCCTTGATTGCTCCAGTATAGACAGGCAGGGCTTCGAGCTTTTCACGGATTTCGCCAGGGCCAAATTTGTTCTTTCGGGTGTATCTGCCGGGACAGACCCCCCAGATATCGACAACGGCAAAGCCGTCGTAATCTATGGCCTTGATCAGATTGTCGACAAGACCCTTCTCCAGGCCGGAACAGCGCAAAACAAAGGGAGCCCCGGCGGCCTCCGCCAGTCTGCAGATATCAAGCGGACTCTCCAGACTGTTGAGAAAGCCCGACGTGGTCGCAGCCTCCGACGGAGTGGTGGCTGAATGCTGGCCGCCGGTCATGCCGAAGTTGAAGTTATTGAGAACCAGCAGCGTCAGGTCGGCATTCTTACGGCAGGCGCTCTGGATATGGGCGCCACCAATGCCCAGGCCGCCATCTCCCATGGTGACGATGACATGCAGTTCGGGTCTGGCCATCTTCAGCCCCAAGGCATAGGTCAAGGCCCTGCCGTGCAGGCCATGAAAGGCATGGGTGTGAAAGAAAACATCAAAAAGCCCCGAACAACCGATATCACTGACGATGACGGTCTTGTCTCCGGCACCCGGCAACTGCTGCAGAGCCCGGTCGAGGGCGATGACAATCTGTTCATGGGTGCAGCCGGGACAGAACACCGGCGGCCGCGCCGTATTGAGCAGGCTAGACATTGGCAAGTACCTCGCGAATCTGGTCGGGTGTGATGAGCGCTCCATTCATCTGGCCGAAGAAAACCACCTGCTTGTCCTTCATAATCCTTCGTATTTCATAGACATACTGGCCAAGGTTCATTTCCAGTACCACGATTTTGGCAAAATCTGCGGCTTTTTCGAGAATAAGCTCTTCAGGCACCGGCCACAGGGTTTTCAGTACCAGCAGGGAAGCCTTCTCACCGCTCTCTTCAACGACAACCTGGCGTGCCGCCCGGGCAGTGACGCCGTAGGTGAGTATAAGTGTATCGCTGCCTTCAACGGCCAGATAGTCGAAGTAGGAATAGGAGCCGATATTGAGCTCCAGCTTGTCCTTGATTCTTTGACGCTGGGCAGCAATTTCTTCGGGATCCGTGGTTATATAGCCATTCTCTCCATGGGTGGATGATGTTTGCCTGACCAGAATGGACTCACCGACGGCGACAAAAGGAGGTGCCTGATCGGGAGCATCGGCGCGAAACGGCAGATAATCCGACTCATGTCCGATATAGCCTTTTCTTTCCTCGACGCCCGGAGTGTCAATATTGGAGAGATCGATACTCTCCCGGGTTAATCCTATTTCCTTGTTGGAGGCCACAAAGACCGGGGTGCGGAAGCGCTCGGCAAGATTGAAGGCCTGGATGGTGAGGGTATAACAGTCGGCCACGTCCACCGGTGCCAGAACGATGAGCGGCAGGCCGCCGCTGTTGCCCCAGCGCATGAACTGGATGTCGCCGTCAGCCCCCTTGGTGGCCGAGCCGGTGGAAGGACCCAGGCGCTGAACATTGACGATCACCAACGGTATTTCACTGCCAACGGCAAAGGAGAGCTGTTCGCTGTAGAGGCTGACACCGGGTCCAGAAGTTGCCGTCATAGCCTTACATCCAGCCATGGAGGCGCCGAGGCAGTAGCCCATGGAGCCTATCTCATCCTCTCCCTGCAGGCAGACTCCACCCTTCGGCGGTAAAAGCTCGAGCATTTTCGACAGAACAGAGGTCGCCGGCGTTATCGGATACCCGGCAAAAAAATTGCAACCGGCATATAAGGCGCCACGGACGACCGCCTCGTTTCCTTCCATCAGTGACAGATTCATTGCTATTTACCAGAGGTTGAATTCATTTCTGCTTAGACAAATAGTGTTCAGCCTCCTCCAGACTCTCTACGTACGTCGGAGTATAGCCATTCTGATTCTCCGTCAACGTGCTGATCTGCTGGAGAAATGTCTTCGATGTGCCGGTGATGCGGACAATCTTGCCGACAGCACTCTCCTTGAGAAATTTTTGGATTTTCAAGAAGGTTGTTATACCCGTAAGATACCCTATTGTCGAATTCCGCATATCGGTCACCACATCGAAGCCCGGCTGCAGATCGCGAACACCGAAGCGGATATCGGTATAAATACTTTCCAGATCGTTCTTGCGAATGGTGCCGTGGAGGGTTATTACCAGTCTGTTCTTTTTCATATCGACGGAGACCGTCGACCGTTTCTTTTCCGCAGCCATTTCCTTTCTCACTCTCCTGCTTCGCTTCGGTGTACAATCACGTCACCAGATTCTCTTAGGCGACGACACCAGCGAGCCTCAGCCGACCTGAATGATGCGGCGGGGCAGTGAACTGAGGGAGACGGCGCCCTCTTCGTCTATGAGCACGTCGTCTTCGATGCGAACACCATTTTTCCCCGGAAGATAGATCCCCGGTTCAACGGTATAGGTCATGCCCTCCTCCAGAATCTCAATGTTGCCTTCCCGGATATAGGGTTCTTCATGACACTGTCGACCGAGACCATGCCCGGTACGGTGGGTGAAGTACTGACCATATCCGGCCTTCTCGACCACCGCTCTCGCCGCCCGGTCGACATCCTCACAGGTTGCACCGCTCCTGCCGGCCTTTCTGCCGGCGCGGTTGGCCTGCTGCACCACTTCGTGAATCCTGGCGCTTTCTGCATCAATCTCTCCTACGGCAAAGGTCCGGGTCAAATCGGAAACGTAGCCCCGATAATTCGCCCCCCAGTCGATGACCAGCAGGTCGCCGGCTGTCAGTCTGCGCGATGAAGGCCTGGCATGAGGATTGGCGCCGTTTGCGCCGCTCGAGACAATAGGCGAGAAGGGCAGATCGGCATCAGAGCCATGCCGGAACAGCTGCAGCACCAGTTCGGAGCCGAGTTCCTCCTCGCTCATGCCTATACTGATCCTGGGAAGGACGGCCCGCAGAGCGTCCTGGGCTATATCGACGGCCCGACGCATGAGTGCGATCTCTTCCGGATCTTTGCGGCTACGCAGGGCGGCAAGCATTTTCGTGGCATCGCTGAATTCCGTATCCCGGGCTGCCTCCTTGAGGAGGCGATATTCCAGGAACCGCAACTGCAGGGGCTCAACCCCCAGCCTTTCGCCGGCAGCACCGCCTGCATCGACGGCCTGGGCAAAAACCTGCGGCCATTGCAAAGGATCTTCACCGTAAAAAAATATCTCCACTCCCTCCATACCGGCAACTTTAGCAGCTTCCAGGCGCGGCAGAATGAAAACCGGTTTTTGGCCAAGAAGCAGCATGAGGATAACCGGCCGCTCCATGAGATGGAAATCCAGGCCGGTGAAGTAGGCAAGACTCGGTCCTGCATTGAGGATGATGCCGCTGAGTGCGGATGTTGACAGCAGCTGATCCAAACGCTCCAGCCGGGACTGTATCATGGTGGCATCTCCCGAAGAAAAGAAAAAATGGTTGCGCAGACAGACGCTTTATATCCCATGTTACCAGATTGTTCCTTTCCCGCTCAATTTTTTTCAGGGACAACCCAATTTACATTACCTCTGCGTGTACATCTCGCGCCAGCTAGCGACATCCTCCTCCCTCTTCTTTTGGCTTTCTCAACTTCCCTGCATCTGAATCGAGTCAGCGCTGTTTCTCATCCTGCAACTGCGGCAAATATTTTACCGCTCCTTGTCGCAGTCTCTGCTGGTGGTGCTCATTTCCGGGAACAGGATCAAAACGCTGCTGCAGGTGAAGACCATAGAGCAGAGAAAACTCCTCCGTATCGAAGTTCTGCCAGTGGTGGCAACGGGCCGCCCATTCGCCAAAGCTTTCATACTCATGCCTGCTCGTCTCCGACGCTGCCAGAGCGTCGACAACCGGGGTAAAGGGAGTGACTATCCGGGTAAAGATCCTCGGCGTCTGGAGCGTATCATCGATTTCGGCCTTTTCAAGTTTCAGGCGGCGATAGATACGCAATACCAGAAAGATCGTCAAAACGGCGACAACGACGGAGAGGGAGAAGGTATAATCGCGTCCGGTGCCTATGCGAAAAAGACGATACTTATGGCCCAGGAAACTGAAGACATCCCGGAGTCCTTCAAGGGAGTCGGCCCTTGCCTCATCGGCGGCTTTCCATACCGGGGGCGTGGTGTCCACCGTCACCCAGCCGCCGTCGACAAAGGCTTCGGACCAGGCATGGGCATGCCTGCTGCGCACCAGGTACTTGCCCTCCAGAACCGCGCGCTCATATACCGCATAGCCGGTGACATAACGGCTGGGGATCTTCATGGTGCGAAGAAGCAGTGTCGCTGCCGTGGCATAGTATTCGCAAAAACCGCTTTTGCTTTCCAAGAGAAAATTACCCAGCGGCGTGGCAAAGTCGCCGCTGCCGACGAGATCGAGCGAATACTGGAAATCCGCGGCAAAAAAATCGCCAAGGGCGTCTAACCTGGCAGAGGCGGACAGATTTTCACCGCCAAGTTCAGAGGCTATGCGGTCGAGTACGTATTTTTCCTCCTCCGGAACATCCAGATGCCCCATGGTCGGCAGATCATCCGCCCTGCCCGGGCCTGAATCATAGTCTACCTCATAGGTGGCTATCGGCGCTGCATCGACGGCCTTGAGTGTGCCGTTTTCATGACGTTCCAGCTCAAACACGGTGGCGCTGCGCAGCGCATAGCCGTGCAGAGGTAGCGGTAATAGCCCTTTTTCCTTGGGCAGACCGAGCTCTATCTTCACCGTTTCGCCTTCTTCCGGTGGCTCCGGTCGTAGAATCCAGCTCACCCTGTCCGCCGGCAGCAGAAACTCATATTTGCCCTGGGGGCTGAACCAGTCACCGCGCTGAAATAGGCTGTAGGAGGCCTCCTTCAAGAGTGAAGGCGGCGCTGCAGAGCTGACCCTCATGAGGATTTCCCCAGAGAATTTCAACCGGCCGGTGTCGCCGAAATTGACATGGGCCTTGAAGGGACTGGCCTGTGTGTTGCGGTAATAGCGATAAAAATAGCGAAACGTATTCTGGACCACGTAACCGTGGCCCGTAACAATGACCATGCTGCCCAGATAGCCGGCCGTGGAAGAGACGAGCAGCAAGAGGGCGAAAACGACGGGAGAATACGCACGTCCCCTATTGGCGAAAAGCACCACGGCGACGATGGCCGTCGTGGCGGGATAGAACCATGGTCCGCGGCTGTTGGCGGCAGCGGCGGCAAAGAGACAGATGATGATGTAATAGAGACGGAAATCGATGGGCCTGTGGGTATAGGCCTTTTTCTTCGTGCCCAGACGGGTGCCGATGGTGACGGTATTTCCGGTGGAAAAAAGCTGAGCGACGATCAGCGGCGAAAGGATAAGCGGCATCCAGCCGGTGGTGATGCGGAGAAATCCCAGTGGCTCGTAATTGAGGAGGATGAGGGCCACCGCCCCGAGAAAGAGCAGCGAGGTCAGGTCGGAGATTTTGACGAAGTCATCCTCGTCGAGACTGTAGCGTCTGGGGATGAAATGGCTCCCTTCCAGGACAAGACAGAGCAGCAGGGCAAAACCAATCTTACCGCTTTCCAGGCCCCAAAGAAGAAGGGCGGCACCGATGGTCAGAGGAGGAATCTTCATAAACTCCCTATTTTTGCCTCCACCTCACCGGCTTTGAATATCTGCAACGGAAGATCGTGGTGCTTTTTTTTCTCTCTGGCCATGGTTTCATCGTCTTCCACCAGCAATACTGCTTTGAGAGGAATATTGCGGATATGGAGATACTCCAGCAGATCCCTGCGCTCACGGTCGAGGTCGATATAGATGACAACAACCCCCGAGAGCAGGGCCGCATGACTGCGTACCAGGGCCGCCAGCTCAGAAAACGGTTTGTCGCCGCAGGTGGAAACCGCGGCCAATATTTCCATCATCCGCTGCTGGCCGTCAATTCCGCCGCCGACGGTGCAGGTAACGCATTCGTTTTCCACAAAGAGCAGATCGAGAACAGCGTTGAAGCTGTCCTGGGCCAGCATGACTGAAGCGGCCAGCGATACGGCCTCTTCAAAGACGGAGCTGTACTTCTTTTCCGTAAAGCTGTCGAGCACCAGACCGTAACGTGAGAAAAACTCATCGCGGAATTGCTTGACGATGGGCCGACCGCTACGCGCTGTTGCCTTCCAGTCCATATGCTTGATGGGGTCGCCGTGGACATATTCGCGCAGCGAGAGGAAATCTCCGGAATCTCCCTGCTCCCTGGCTGCAGTAATACCTCCCCGGTGATATTTACGCCCCCCCCTGAAAAGCAGCTGGGGAACGGCATAGATTCTCGGCAACACCAGCAGGTTGCATTCATCATCGTGCAAAACTTCGCGCCGGCAGAGACCGAAGGGATCGACCCGGCCCAGCACGGCACCGGGCAGATGCACAGCTCCCCGGCGCAGAGGCAACAGCGTCGCCTCTATCTCTTGTGTCGCTGCCACAGGGAGATTGGGCAGCGGCTGCTCGACGGGCAGAATTTTTCTGCCGATCTCCACCAGCCACAACCACCGGTAATAGCCCATAAGGCGATCGAACATATTGCGGCGCTCCTCCTTCTCTTCCCTGGCCGCGTCAAACTCATGCCAGTCGGGCAGACGAGCAGGGATGGCCTCACGAAAATACACACCCCTGAGCGAGCCGGTACCGGTATTTTCGAGACGAACCCGGTAACGGATCTCCCGGCCGGCGACGCAGGTGGCCGGCAGAAACCGTCTGATGCGCAGCGATGGAGAAAAACGCAGGGAGAGCACAAAGGAAAAGGCCAAAAGCATCAGGGTGAGGCTGAAAATGTGATAGATCATGGTTCGCTCAACGTTGATGCCGAATAATAACGTCAGCGCAGCCAGCAGCAGGAAAACTTTACCCAAAGGCGTGAACCTGGCCGACATCCGATTTTTGAGCCGCTCTGTAAGGACATAGAGTCCATGCAGCCGCCGCTTCATGCCGGCACCCTGATCTCGTCTACGATGGTTGTAACAATCTGATCGGGCAAGACGCCGGAGAAGCTGGCCTGCGGCAGAATCTGCAAGCGGTGGCCAAGCACCGGTATGGCCGCGCTCTGAATATCCTCGGGTATAACAAACTCTCTGCCGGCAAAAAGCGCCAGGGCCTGCGAGACCTTCATCAATGCCAGCGATGCCCTGACGCTTGCGCCCACGGCCACGTGCTCATTGCCGCGCGTCGCGGAAACGATGTCCACTATATAATAACGCAGCTCCTCGGATATGCGCACGGAAAGCACCGCCTCCATGACAGCAAAGACATCATCTTCTTCTATCACTTTCTCTATTACATCCAGCGGGTGACTGACAAGCTGGTCGGCTATAACGTCTGCTTCCTCGTCCCTGCTGAGATAGCCGGGACTGAGTTTGAGCATGAAACGGTCCATCTGTGATTCAGGCAAAGGATAGGTTCCGTGCGACTCCATGGGGTTCTCGGTGGCAATGACGAAAAAAAGATCACTGAGATGCATGCGTCGCCCCTCGACCGAGACCTGCTTTTCGCCCATGGCCTCAAGCAGTGCCGACTGGGTTCTAGGGCTTGCCCTGTTGATCTCGTCCGCCAGAAGGATATTGGTGAACACCGGTCCCTGATGGAAAGAAAAACTGTTCTGCTGATGGTTGTAGATGGAGACACCGATAATGTCGGCCGGCAACAAATCCGGCGTGAACTGGATGCGCTTGAAATCGGTACCGATCGATTTGGCTAGCGTTTTGGCAAGAGTGGTTTTGCCGGTTCCGGGTA
>CAKZOA010000051.1 GCA_937132035.1 uncultured Desulfobulbaceae bacterium
AGAATTATAGAAGTTACCATTTTTCACCTTGATCTCGTATTATCCCGACTGACATTCATCGCTTTCCAACCGCTTTCCCAGGCTTATTACCTCATCCTGGGAAAATCCAAGGGAGGCATAAAAGCCTGCAGTTTCGCCATTCGTCCTGCGGACCAACAGGTTAATCTTCGGGCACCCTCTGGTCCTGAGCAGTTTTTCCGCCGCGGCCATCATCTGCGAACCATATCCGCACCGCCGCGCAGTCTTGGCTACCGCCAGGTAGTTAATCCAGCCCCGATGTCCTTCATAACCGGCCATGACCGTCGCCACCAGGACTCCTTCGACCAGACCAACAAGAAAGAGTTCGGGGTCTACTGCTTTCTTGCGGGCAATGTCCTTGTAAGGGTCGTTCCACGGGGTAATCAGTCGGCAGTGGCGCCAGAGCTGTACCACCTCATCACCATCTCTATCTTCAAAGGAGCGAATGTGGAGTTCACCAGGCATGTGCATCGTCCTCCATTGTCTGTGCTGCCATACTCATCGTCTCCTCCTGCAACACCTACGGTGAGGATACCGGAGATCCGCTGCTCTGTAAAGCGCGATCGTCTGCTTTTGAGAGCGGCTTCACACTGCCGGCAGAAGCCGCAGACCTTCGGCAAAAAGAGCCGCGGCAAAGCCGATAAGAAGTATGCCCAACAAGCGCATAATCATAATATAGCGCCTGCCGGAAAGAAAATTCCGTGACCTTGCCACCAGCAGGGCAAGCAATACCTTGGAGCCAACCAGCAGCAAATAAAAGCAGAAGAGAAAGCCCGCCACCGACAGGATATCAACCCGCATAGCCCTTGCAATGATGGGCATGCCCACCGTCAACCAGAAAATATAGGGATGGGGACTGAGGAAATTGGTGACGATGCCGCGGCGAAACGAGTGTTTCACCGCCTGTCCGAACTCAAGATCGACGTTTTTCAGGTTCAGGTTCAGAAGTCCCATCCTGCCAATAAAAACCGCGCCGCAAAACGATATAGCCGCCAAAAGCACGTCTGACTCCGACAACTGGCTAAGGATGGCAAGGCAGAACAGTATTATGGGCAGATCGGTAACAAAGGGCGCCAGGGCTACCCTGACCCCGGCGCCGAGGTCGTGGCGCAGGGTTTCGGAGATCACCAAGGCCGTCAGCGGCCCGGGGGCAAACCCCGCCGACAGTCCCAAAGCCACACCTATGGCGCAAAAGTGGAGCATCGCCTCCCTACATTTCTCTTGAAATTCAATTTCATACAACCTCCGACAAGCGCTGTAGGCATTTATGTTCCCACCCGCGGCAAGGGAAAAAGGGCTGGCCGACAGTCACTTTTGCTGCAAAACAGCACATTCTCACAGCCCCAGCCACCTGCTGCCGGCGACGATTCCCACCCCCAGCAGCATGGACAGAAAGACATTTCCTGTCTTCAGGCTGCAAAGAGCCGTACACAGGGTGGCAACCCAACTCCACAAACCGCCGGCAAGAGCAGCGGGAACGATGAGCGACAGCAGGATGGTGCCTGGCAGAGCGTTCATGAACCGCCTGAACCTGCCGGTCCTTGGTAATCTGCCCGCCAGCAACAGCCCGCCAAGCCGCAGTCCGTAGGTAACGGCTGCCGCGGCAGCTATCACGGCAAAACTGGCATCAGTCATGGGGTGTGACCTCTGGTTTTGTGGCAGGTGTAAAAGCGGCAACCAGGGCTCCGCCAACGCCGCCTATGAGGATATACCACTTCCCCGGCACATAGCTGGCGCCGATATAGGCCAGCACAGCCGTCACCGTCCAGGGCAGTAGATCCTGCCGTCCCCGCCAGAAACTGAACACCAGTGCCGTAAAGACGGCGACAAAAGCGAAATCGAGGCCAAATCTCTCCGGCTCGGCAATACCCGCCCCCAACCTGTGACCAGCCATGGTTCCCAGGCACCAGGCGCTCTGGACACAGATCCCCCCACCCAGCAGAAAGTATGTCGTCACTTTCTGCCGGTGAAATCTGGCCATGGTCATGGCCCAGTTTTCATCGGCCACCAGATGCATGAAAAGGGCCTTATGGCGAAACGAAGTGCCGACAAAAAGCGGCTCCAGAGAGGCGCCAATGAGCAGGTAACGCATATTGATTACCAGTACCGCCAGGGTTATCTCCACCACCGGCAACGGCGGCAGCCACATATCGACAATGACGAATTGGGCCGAACCGGCAAAGACGCTGAGATTCATCAGCAGAAGCTCGGACCAGCTCAATCCCTTCTTGGCGGCCAGTACCCCAAGAACGCTGCCGTAGGCGCCAACGCTGGCAGCGACAACGAGGTTGGCGACAAATCCCACTCGCAGTTGCTGCAGTGCCTGTGTTCCCTGGTTCTCCGTCACGATCCCGCCCCCGTTTTAATCTGGTCCCAGTGCTTCATGAAATATCGATATATGGAATTATTCTAAAAATGTTAAAAAGTAAATACTGGGGGAGCTTCCCTGACGGGCTCTGACAAAGAAGACCGTGGGGAGGATATCTTTCCTGACTCCCCCCTGCCCCCAGCATCTCCAATTGTGAAGAGCCAAGGGTGCTCTTTTCTCGGGTGTCTGCAGCCAGGGACAGGTTTATGACCTTCCGGGAAGAGAGTATCCCTGTCCGTGAAAAAATTACTGAGTATCAGGGGGAGTCAAAGTGTGTCGGAGAAGCGCAGTTTTTCCTCAGAATAAAGCGCTTTCAGGACATCGCCCACAGCCATAGAGGGAATAATGCGAGCCTTGATAGTCTGAAAACACAGCGGAGACGGGCGATAAGCGAAGACAAAGAGACCCCGGGAAAGGGCTTATTCCAACAGGTTCCTAGAGACTGAAGGAACGCGCCTGAGCAACTTCTATGGCCAGCTGCGAGCGAGCCTCAGCATCCATCTGCAGACCTTTTTCCCGACACCACTCGGGAAAGGTCTGCGGATCAATGTAGACCTTGATCACCGCGTCCCCAGCCGCCTGCACCTGCTCTTTCATCTCCTCAGCCCGACGTAGCCAGTCATTATAGGTTTCAGGCAGCCTGTCTCCATCGACAAACATCTTTTTGAGAGTCTGCCAGTCTTCTTCTTTATACCAGACCAGGGCCTGCACAGAAGGCTGAGATGTCGCCCGCTCCCCGCTATCCTGCGGTGTTTTCTTGTTTTTCAGCCGACCCCGCTGAAACTTCCGTTGTGACATCATATCTCCTTGAATTACATAGAACAAACCGGCCTGAACGTATCCTTCTGCATGACCGGCCGGGGACATAATATACAGGATCATCCTGCGGGCGCAACGACTTGTTTGAGGCTAACGATTTGCCAGCCTCGATATTTCACCTGCGATACCATCTGTAACTGTATGTATACTCTTTGCGGCAACCTGAGATATACCAAAGAGCGATGACGGAAAGATACGGCCGAGAAGGGCTCAGCGCCTCCCGTCACTGACGGGAGGCGACATCTGGCAGGAGGCCTGGCTGGAAACCTTCCTGAAAAAGCTTCAGGGGGCGAGAAGCTTTATGATTTGAAGGCCCGAGACTATACCGACGGTCTGGCCGCCGGCCCCCGTTACCAGCAGATGATTTACGCCGGCATCATACATGAGTTTTACCGCACTCTGAACATCTTCGTCTTCGTCGAGTTGGATGCAAGGATTACGGGTCTCCTCCGTGGTGTTGAACTCGCAGGGAGTCATAGCGTCGGCTACACGTGTCGCTGCCAGTTCCTCATCATTACTG
>CAKZOA010000052.1 GCA_937132035.1 uncultured Desulfobulbaceae bacterium
GTGGGAACTGCCAGGCCTCGGCATCCCGGCAATCAAGGCAAAAGTTGATACCGGTGCCAGGACCTCGGCGCTGCACACCTTTTTTATCGAACCTTTTGCCATCGATTCGATACGCATGGTGCGTTTTGGCATTCATCCCCTGCAGAATGATACTTTCGTTGAACGCATCTGCGAGGCGGAGGTCATTGATGAGCGCATGGTTACCGATTCCGGAGGGCACCGGGAATTGAGGCTGGTGATTGCCACCCAGGCGCTCTGTCTGGGCATCCTCTGGCCTGTCGAAATCACCCTTACCAACCGTGAGAATATGAAGTTCAGGATGCTTCTTGGCCGGACGGCATTGGCCGGCAGGTTCAAAATCAATCCCGGTGCTTCGTTTCTCAGCGGTCGTAAAGACAAGAACATCTACACTTAAGGATCTCTATGAACATTGCTATTCTTTCGAGAAACCGTGAACTCTATTCAACGCGGCGACTGGTGGAAGCATGTCAGCAGCGAGGACACGAAGTCCGGGTCATCGATACGCTGCGCTGCTATATGACCATTGCCTCACAGCGACCGACCATTCACTATAAGGGCGAAAAAATTACCGGGATTGACGCGGTTATCCCACGAATCGGCGCCTCCATTACCTTTTTCGGCACGGCTGTGGTGCGCCAGTTCGAGATGATGAACGTCTACTGTCTCAACGAATCGGTGGCCATCAGCCGCTCACGCGACAAGCTTCGAAGCTTGCAGCTCCTCGCCAGGCGCGGCATTGGCCTGCCGGTGACGGGTTTTGCCCACTCGACGCAGTATACCAAGGACTTGATCAATCAGGCGGGCGGTGCGCCGCTGGTGGTCAAGCTTCTCGAGGGCACCCAGGGCATCGGTGTGGTTCTGGCCGATACTCAGAAGGCGGCGGAATCGATCATAGAGGCTTTTCGCGGTCTCAAGGCCCAGATACTGGTGCAGGAGTTCATCAAGGAGGCCGGCGGCGCCGATATCCGCTGTCTGGTGATCGGCGATAAGGTTGTGGCCTCGATGCAGCGCCAGGGCGGAGAGGGGGAATTTCGCTCGAACATTCACAGAGGCGGCAAGGCAAGTGCCGCTCGTCTGACTCCCGAGGAGCGATCGACGGCGGTACGTTCGGCAAAGATAATGGGGCTTAACGTCGCCGGCGTCGATATCCTCCGCTCGAATCATGGTCCGGTTGTTATGGAGGTCAATTCCTCACCGGGCCTGGAAGCAGTGGAAAAGTCGACGGGCAAGGATGTGGCCGCCGCCGTTGTTTCCTTCATCGAGAAAAAGGCCAAACCGGGAAAGACGGCAACCAGAGGCAAAGGATGAAGCAGGAACCGTTCATCATCGGCGATGTCGAGGTTGCTGCCGGGTCGCGAGTTACCGTCGATCTGCCGGCAGCCGACCTCTATATCCACACCGGCATGAACCTTACCGCCCATGTCATCCACGGTCGCAGACCGGGGCCGCGTCTTTTTGTCTCGGCAGCCCTGCATGGCGATGAAATCAACGGTGTCGAGATTGTCCGCCGCCTGCTCAAGCGCAAGGTCCTTGCCTCGCTCAAAGGAACCCTGGTGGCCATCCCGGTGGTGAACAGCCTTGGTTTTATCCACCAGTCCAGGTATCTGCCTGACCGCAGGGACCTCAACCGGGTATTCCCGGGCTCGAGCAATGGCTCGTTGGCGGCCCGGCTGGCCCATCTGTTCATGGAGGAAATCGCTGCCCGCTGCCCCCATGGCATCGACTTGCACAGCGGCTCGAATCACCGCTCCAATATGCCCCATATTCGTGCCGCCATCGATGATGAGCAGACCCGGAGACTGGCCAGTGCCTTCGGGGCACCGGTGGTCGTCAATGCCAAAATACTGGACGGCTCTCTCAGGGAGGCGGTGTCTGAACGCGGCATCCCTGTATTGCTTTATGAAGCCGGGGAAGCGCTGCGTTTCGATGAATTGTCCATCCGTACGGGGATGCGTGGTATTCTGGCGGTAATGCGGACTATTGGCATGTTGCCCCAGAAGGAAAGGAAAGGCGGATCCTCGGTCTTTTATTCCCCAACTTCCAAGTGGGTGCGTGCACCCATCAGCGGTATTGTCGGCAGCAGGGTGAGGACCGGAGCGGTGGTCGGTAAGGGAGATTTGCTCTGTATGGTATCAGATCCCTATGGCGAGGTGGAGGAGGAAGTGCGGGCGCCTCTCTCAGGCGTCGTTCTCGGCCGGCTCGAACTGCCGCTGGTCTATCGCGGCGACGCCATGTTCCACATTGCCGTCCTCGAGGGGGATGTCGAGGGAGCTGAGCTCATTGAAGCGCTGGCAACCGAGTTGTCCCAGGATGACTATCGTCAACCTTCACCGTGAAACCTCCTGTGGCACACATGTCGTTTCCTACCTTGATACGCTGGGTTCCAGGGGAAATGAACTCCGGAATTACTGCCGGGACAGTGTCGCCAGTTGCCTGGGGCTCAGCCAGCGGCTGATGCCTTCGCCGTCCTGGGGGGAGAGGCTGTTTATCTTGGTGGCCTGCATCGGCGTCAGGGTTTTAAGCGAGCCGATGGCAGGCCGGTTCTGCAGGTGTTTCTTCTGGTCGCCTGATGATGCTTTTTGGTATTTTTCAAGCCGCAGCGGCTTGACGGTAAATCTGGTGGTATCGGCAGAGAGATTTTCAGGCAGATAGACGCGCTGCGCGCATCTTTCCTCGGCAGCCCGCTCAATCAGACGCTGTAGGGGCAGAACCCCGGTATGATAGGTTACCAGTGTCACCTCGCGATTGTCGTACCAACCCGCTTCGGTGGTAATCACGCCTTCGATACCGCCGAGTTTGTGTTCGCCGGTCCAGTAACAGGCCATGGCAAAGGCGGCGATGGCCTGGTTGTCGCGGTCATGTTCCAGCATGAGCATGCGAAGAAATTGCGGGACTCTGCGGTCTGCTGCTTCCAGGGCTTCGATCATCCGTTTTGCCACCGCCGAAACCGTCCAGATTTTGTCCCTGCGAGGGATAATATCGTCGCCTTCGGCATTGAGAAAACGAATGACCTGATAGTTCCAGGCAGGTTCGTCATAGCGTCTGAGGAGCTGTTCGTCGGTAGTTCCCGGTCTGTTGTTGTAGACCAGTACGGGGATAAATGCGGATTCAATGGCCTCCACCATCAGCGGCTGGCTGAGGACTTCCGCGCCGAAGGTTTTGCAGCCGATACAACCGGGGATCTCCTGGAACAACACCAGCAGCGGTCTGCCCGTTGCCTTGCACTCCTCCAGGGCCGAATCGAAATCCCTGCCCCAGTCGACCGCACCGGCCTCGATGGCAGCAAGGGACGGGTCGGCACCGGCCCGGGCTGCCAACAGCATAAGAGCAAGTATTGCCGAAAAAACCAGTCGACAGACGATGGAGATGGGGCGGTGAAGATTCTCAGGTAAGTGTTCCATGCATTACTCCTGGCGGAGATTGTAAAACAATGGTTCCTCTTGTCGGCTGCAGTGGTGACGGAGGGGGAGCCTCCAGCGCTGCCTTGATGAGCATTCCGAGAAATGCCGGCAAAATCTCTCTGCTGGTATGAGTGCCAAAGATTGCCGGGTATTCCTTCTCTAGTGCCTCTGGCTTCAATTTTTTTGATTACCCCTTATTTTCAGCAACTCGGTCTGAGACAGGGATGGGTTCATGGCGTCCCGCGAAAAGATCTATTCCGAACCGCTGCCCGTTGAAATTAAGCGGCACACAAATACACAATCTTGCGAATGTGGCAGTTAGAACATACTGAATTGATTGTTGAAAAAAAGGGCGGGCATTAGTAGGGCAATATCAGGAAGAGAGGGATGACGGCCCGCGCTCAAAAATAGTGGAGGAGTGGGATCAGCTCCGCCCGTGCTGTCGAGGTCTGTACAGGGGCAGGAGCTGCACAGCGATTATACCTGAGAAAATAAGGCCTGCGCCGAAGACCTGGAGGGAACTGAGTCGTTCACCGAGGAAGATATAGCCGGCCAGGGCGGCGAAAACCGTCTCCGAACTGAGCAGAATAGCCGCGTCCGGTGCCGTGCTGTAGCGTTGGGCGACGACCTGGAGGGTAAAGGCCGTCCCCACCGAGAGAATGCCACCGTAGAAAATGCCGAAATAGGCGCCTTCGAAGTTGGCCAGGGAAGGTCGTTCGATGACAATGGCTGCTATCAGGCCTGCCGCAGCGCAGACAAAAAATTGCACGGCGGCCACCACCAGCGGCGCCTGTGTCCTCGTGGCCATGGCGCCCACCAGCAGTACGTGAATGGCCCAGAAAAGGGCGCTGGAGATAACCCAGAGATCGCCTGGGCTGAGATTGACGGACTGGGCGCCGGTCATGATATAGGTGCCGAGAAGACAGCCAATGGACGAGGGCCATACCGACCAGTGGACCGAAGTTTTGAGAAGGACAAAGGCAATCAACGGCACCAGGGGAACGTAGAGGGCGGTAAGAAAACCGGCGTTGGAGACAGTGGTATGGAAAATGCCCACCTGCTGGAGAATGGCTGCGGTACACAGCGCCAGGCCGGTGGCGGCCATACCCAGCCAGTCTTTGCCGGTAACCCTGTAAGGAGATTTCTGTTTCCGTTTGAACTGGATATAGGCAATGGGCAGGACCACCAGTCCACCCATGAAAAAGCGGCAGGAGGTGTACATGATTGCCCCTAAGCCGCCGGTGGCGACCTGCTGGACGACAAAGGTGGACCCCCAGAGCATGGCGGTGAGAAGAAGCAGCAGATTTGCCTGAATTCTGGTCATCGACGTCCTCGTCTGCATGGCACATGAAAAACGCCGTCAAGAACGCCAGCATTTTTCATAGAAGAAGGTGAGAGTGACCGAGTGGTCTGGCCGTCCGCGGCCTTTGATGAATTCTCATTTCGGTCCCTGTACACTACGGCCCGGAAACAGTCCGGTGAATATACTGCGCCGGCTTGGCGGTGCAAGGAAAATATTGCAAAAGGGCGATAAGGTGGAATAGAGCACGCAGAATTGCTTCTTCGGTTACGTGTGGAGATACCATGCTACTATAACATAGAGCTACAGAGTGGATTGTTATGAAAATACCGGAGATGATTCCGGGAGCTCCGCGGCTGTTTTGCAAAGACGGCTCATGTTGAGGAAAAACTCTACATGTCAGGAAATAGTCGGTTTGGGGGCGTTGCGGACAAAGGCTTCAAGGTCGGAGTACGGCCTGGCACCGGTGAGTGATCTGCCATTGACGATAAAGGTGGGAACGGCTGTCACACCTTTTTCTCTGGAGAGCCGCCAATCGGCATCGACGGCATGGCGATAGGCACGTGTGTCGAGGATTCCTGCAGCCTTGGCGGGGTCGAGTCCTGCCCTTTCGGCAAGATCGAGAAGTACATCACGTTGGGCCAGATTCTTGCCTTCGGCGAAATAGGCATGGAAGGCCGCCATATGGAAGGTTGGGCCGCTGCCCTGAGTTTCGGCCCACAGCCCAAGTTCCTGGGCCAGCCTGCTGTTGTAGGTCATGGTTCTATTGCCGAAGGGCAGACCGAGAGATTCGGCCACCTGATGAAGATGGCTGAGCATTTGGGTGACATCCACGGTGGTGTCGGCAAAAAGCTCGGCAAGGCTCTTTCCCTCTGCAGGTGTTTCCGGGTGAAGGGGAAAGGCACGCCAGTGGATCTCCAGCTCATGTTCCTGCTGCAATTTTTCAATACTCCCGGTAATGAAATAGCACCAGGGTCAGATATAATCGGAAAAGATTTCGAGGGTAATCATAGGCTCGTTGCGGCGGCAAGCGCCTCTCAGGGGAAGGGGATTTTATACCAGCCAGCAGAGCACCTTGGTTCTCTAAGTAGGTGCTCTGCAACTACAGCGATCCGCAGTCGACGATCAGCTTTGCAGTTTCAGCCTGAGAGCGTCAAAAGCGTGGTGGACGATAACGGCTGAGCCTCTACCACCGTTCAGTGCCAATCAGCTGGCTGACATCCATGCATTTGGCTCTTTCTTCTTCGCTCAGCTCGTCTTTGGTTTTGATATTTCCTTTCAGATCCTTGGCGTAGCAGGCATATTCCTTACCGTCCTTGTCGCGAATCCATACCATCGATTCGTAGCCTCCGCTTCTTTCAGGGTCAGACATGGCGTTATCCTCCTTGTGATAAAGGTGAGTACAGGCATGTGTCTCTTTTGGCTCCGAGGAACCCTATTGATAAATGGTAGTAATTCCTCAGGGCCATGACAAGGGGATTACGTTCAGCAGCGATATTTTCACAGAAGGGAAACAGACGATGCATAATCGGTGGCTGGCAGCAAGAGTGCTGGTTGAGAAGGTAATCAGCGTTTGCTGAAATCGATATGTTGACGAAAAAAAGAGCGGAATTCATCGCGGCGGTGGCTGGCATAGATGAGAGTACTGATCCTGTTTTCGCAGACAGTTTCGAGAAAGTCGAGCAGGGCTGTACGGTTGTGGTGATCGAGACCCTGGGTGGGTTCATCGAGAACCAGCAGTCGCGGCATTTTGATAAGTGCCCTGGCGATAAGGCAGAGCCGCTGGTGGGCAAAGGAGAGCGAGCGAAAGGACCGTTGAGCCCTGTCGCTCATGCCGATCATCGCCAGCCAGCGAAGGGCCTCGTCTTTCTGCTTGCTGCTGAAGTGGGTGTAAATCCCTATGGAGTCGAAATATCCGGAAAGCACCACCTGCAGGGCGCTGCCGGGAATATAGTAGTTGCGGTGGAGATCCGGGCTGACGATGCCCATCTGCTTTTTCAGCTCCCAGATGGATTCACCGCTGCCGCGCTTTCTGCCAAAGATATCGAGGCTGTTGGCATAACAATTCTGATTGTCGCCGGTGATAATCTGCAGCAGTGTCGATTTGCCGCAGCCGTTGGGGCCGGTTATCAAGGTGTGCTGGCCTTCCGCCATCCTCAGATGGAGGTCGGAAAAAATGAGGGTGTCCCCATAGCGGGCAAAGCCGTCTCGCAGATGGACCAGTTCAGCGTCGTCCGGTTCCCGAACAGCGTGGAGGGTATCTGCCTTGAAGGCTGCCGTTCTGGTGGGACCGTCCTTGCCGATCCTTGGTAGAACTTCGCTGCGCTGCCCCTGATGGACCATTTTTCCCAGGTGCATTACACCGAGATGATTACACCAGCTGGGGATATCACCGGGATTATTGACGGTGACGAGCACCGCATATCCCTGTGCAGGAAGGGTCTTGAGGATGCGGTCGAGTTCGCGGCAGCTTGCCTCATCGAGCCCGTCGTAGGGGTTTTCAATGATAAGCAGATCGGTGTGGTGCGAGAGGCTGGCGATGATCAGAAGTTTTCTGCTCTCACCGGAGGAGAGCTGGCGATAGCCTTTTTCCAGGCAGTGGCGGAAAGCGAAGGAGTCGATGAGGCGACCATGCGCCTCGACGTCGCCAATGAAGCTTCTGGCCGGCGTTCCGGGGTCGACGCGGTCGAGGTAGTCGCTTTCATCCTTGCGGATTTCTTCTTCGAACAGTTCCTGTTGCCCGGCAAAGGAGATGACCGCGGGGCGCCCGGTGATGGCTATTTCTCCGGCCAGAGCCGTCTCATCGGCTAAGAGCTCTACCAGGGAGCTGAGACCGGAATCGTTGTCGCCATAGAGGCACCAGGCTTCGCTTTTGCCGATGGTAAAGTTTTCTATGAGGAGATCGTCGCCGCTATAGTTGTCGATGCGCAGTACCGCAGCTTTATCATTCCCAAGCTGCTGGTGGTTATCGCTCAACTCAGCCAAGGGAGAACTGCCTGCGGATATTGGCAGACACCTCACTGGTAAGCGTCATCACCCGATCGGCATATTCCATGGAAATGGAGCCGGTACCGCAGCTTGGGGTAATCAGCGTCTGTGACAGCACCTGTTCCCGGGAGATGCCCAAACTTTCCAGCTGTTCCAGCTGGCCAAGCCATTTTGCGGTAAGCGAGGAGGCGTCCTCCCGGTCGATAAACTCAGGGGTGGTGGGAATGATGCCGCAGGCCAGAATACCGCCCTCGCTGAAAAACTTTTTCAGCTGCTCGGGATAGAGAATGAACTTATCGAAATAGGAATAGGCGTCGAAACTCACCAGGTCGGCTCCGGCCTCAAAGAGAATCGACCATTCGGTATTGGCACAGACATGAACGCCGGCGACGGCGCCTTCACTCTGGACGGCTTCGAACACCTCGGCGAAGCACGATTTTATGTCCTCTGCGGAGATGGTGATATAGGCTGAAGAGCCGAATCCGGCCATGGCCGGCTCATCGAAGATCATGATGGTCTTCGGGCAGATTTCGTTCATCTTGTGGATCTGCCATTTGGCTTTGAGCGCCAGCAGTTTGATTGCCGCATCTCTCAACTGGTCGTTGTAGAAAATGGCCTTGTTGTTTTGGTCGACGACGCCGGTGGCGAAGGTAAACGGTCCCGTGGTCTGGGCCTTGAGGGCGACGAGTCCGTCACGAGCTTCCCGGGCTTGCTGGAGAAAGTCGAAAAAACCCTTGGCCGTTTCGCTGGTAAGGACGAAACGGCTGCCGTCGAGGTCGCCGCCGCCTTCGGTGATCGTCAGATATTCTTCGTAGAAGGCGAGAAAATCGGTATCGAATACCTCGCTTTGGGTGTTGACGAAAAGGGTGGAGTCGCATTCATCGAGACCCGGTAGACCAGGGATGAACTGAGGGATCATGCCTTCCTCCTTAAAGGCTGGCAGTTGGGGCCATAGAGGAATTTCCGGGGTGTGTTGCAGTATCAACTCCATGGCTTTGGCGTGGCTGTCGATGGGGAGGCTGCCGATGAGAAGCGGCAGGCAATTCGTTTTGAATGTGCGCATGGTTTCCTTTTAGTAATGTTGTGATTGTCGTTTGAGCTTTTTTTTGTCTTTTTTGTGATACAAATCGAAAAAGATCACACTGTTGTTGGGAATAACATGGCAGTGCTGTCTGCGGTTTTCCTTGTGGCACAGGGCGCACCAGTAATAGATGATGCGGTAGTCGCGCCGACCGACATACTTTTTCAGTTTACCGTGGTAGATACCTACCATCCTGCCATCGGCGTCGTCCGGTTGGGCGAGCAGCCGGCCGATCATTTTGCGTACTCGTCTATAGCCGGACGGATCGGCTTTTTTCAAGTGATGCAGCTTCTTGCTGAAATGATCGGTGGGCTGATAGTGGTGGTTCATGAAAAGAGTAGATTATCTTAAGTGCTTTTTGTGCTTTGTCCAGCGATCACCGGTGCCGACATGCAGCTCAGCGGCCACGAAGCTGAATAATGCCGATGATGATCAGCAGCAGTGGCCACCATTGTTTTAGCAAGGTCCTGAGTTCACCTAATGGCAGAATATTAAGATTGGAAAGCAACAGCAAGACACCGATGATAATGAGAAGAATTGGGCCTGTGTTTTTTTTCAGCATTATTTTTCCTGGAAAGATGATGGTAATAGGAGCAGCGTGTGTGCATCGATAACCATATACACGTAGCCGCCGGTGAGCGTCTGAGGCCCGGCGCCGTACTAGAAAAATTCATTGCGCGGATATTTCTATGGCATCGAGTGCTTTGCGGCCAGGGATCACGGCAGGTGGTTTTTTCCAATCGGCGAAACCGTATGATGATACCGAATTGTGGGGTGGATGTCCACAGGCTCGCAAAAAAAAGACACTGGTTACCCCAGAAACGCAGTCTAGCCAATCACGAGAAGGAGTACTCTTCTTTTCTTCGGCAGATCAATCATCATAAATCTTTATCGGTCTGGTGACTGCATAGAAGGGTGGCCTCTTAGCTTCTTCATGGCTGGGAACGGGAATCTGCTTGAATTTACCGCAAAGCGCGGCCAGCTGTTCCTGCTCGGTCGGACTGAGGAGTGCCATTACTGCTCTTACTCTGGCAGCGTGAGCGGGGATGATCGTGCCGATAAGGGTTTTCCCGGTGGTGGAGAGGGCGATTTCCAGGTAACGTCTGTCACTTTCTCTTCTTCTCCGCACCACCAGCGCCCGCTTTTCGAGGTTATCGGTGACCATGGTCAGGTTACCGCTGGTTTTGAGAATTTTTCCGGCGAGCTCTTTCTGACACAGGGGACCGAAGCGATAAAGCGCTTCGAGGACCGCGAATTGGCTGACGGTAAGGCGGTATTCACCCAGAGCGGCATAAACCTGGCCTGCGATGGTGTCGGCGGTATGCTGGAAAGCGGCAAAAGTCGTAAGCGGCAATGATTCATCCATTGATTCATATCTCATCTTGTATATGATAAATCATATGGTTTAATGTTGAAAAATTTAATATTAAAGTAATATGCTTTCTTGAAAGCGTCAAGGCTGGAAAGCGGGGACGCTCAGAGGGTGATCTCTGAAAGCAAGGTGCCCAGGGGGCGGTGTATAACCAGATCCGCAAATGCGTCCAGTGGTGTTGTCGACAGGGTAATGATCACCAGCCTGGCGCCGTGCTGTTTGGCGAGTAGCGGAAAGGAAGCCGCCGGATGAACAACCAGTGTCGAGCCGGCGGCGATGAGCAAATCGCAATCGGTGGCAAGGTGCCGGGCTCGGAGCAGGTCGTCATGGCGCAGATTCTGGCCGAAGGAGATGGTATCGGGTTTGAGTAGCCCTTCGCATCTGCTGCACACTGGTAGCGTTTCGTCGAGGTCGAGGGTATCCATGAAGCCGTGGGCTGCAAAACTATCGCCGCAGTCAAGGCAGCGTATTTCCAGGCTGCTACCATGAAGGTTGACAATCTTGTCGCCGGGCAGGCCGCTTTTTTCGTGAAGGCCGTCTATGTTCTGGGTGATCATTCCCCGGAGCTTGCCGGA
This sequence comes from uncultured Desulfobulbaceae bacterium, assembly GCA_937132035.1. Taxonomy (GTDB): domain Bacteria; phylum Desulfobacterota; class Desulfobulbia; order Desulfobulbales; family Desulfocapsaceae; genus Desulfopila_A. The sequence goes on from CAKZOA010000052.1 coordinate 10,739, forward strand.
GTTGTCAAGGGCGGTGAAGAAGATATGGGCAGGACCCGGTTGGGCATCACGAAACGACGGCCACATCTGCAGTTTACGCTGCCAGTAGAGTTTGCGCTTGCCGGGATCGCTTGTGAATTCGTCGAGGGTCACGGGGGTGAATTTTTGCCAGATGCCGCCCTGGCTGCGGTAGTCGGCAATGCCAGACTCCGTACTTACTCCGGCGCCTGTGAAGCCGGTTATGGCCTTGGCATCGTCAATGAACTCCTGCAGCTGCCGACGCTCTTTCATTGCAGTCTGGAAAGAGCCGCTCTCAGAGCAGCGCCGACCTCATCGTTGAAACTGGTGAAGATGACTTTAACCGGATACTCATGCTTGGCCAGAAATGCATGTACTTCGGCGATGGCGATAGCGCAGGCCCGGTCTATGGGGAAACCGTAGGCTCCGCAACTGATGGCGGGAAAGGCGATTTGCCGAAGATTTTCATTCTTGGCGATGGCCAGCGAGTTGTGGTAGCAGGAGGCCAAAAGTTGCGGCTCGTTGGCATTGCCGCCCTGCCAGATGGGGCCGACGGTGTGAATAATCCATTTGGCGGGCAGCCGGTGTCCGCCAGTCAGTCTGGCTTCACCCGTAGGGCAGCCTCCAATTTTACGGCATTCGACCAGTAGTTCTGGGCCGGCGGCGGCATGGATGGCGCCATCGACACCTCCGCCACCCAGTAGGGAGTTGTTGGCGGCATTGACGATGGCATCGATTGCAAGTGTGGTTATGTCTTTGTCGACGATCTCAATGTCTTCCACGGTTTCCTCCGGTATACAGGGGGGGCGCTCGGACGATTTTCACGCAATCAACCCTTTTCAGCTCTAGCCTGTGCTGCCAGGAAAAGGCCATTTTTCAAGGTGGCCTCTATTCAATTACATAGTCCATCAATGGCGGTTGAGTCAAGGGGGGACGGAAATTTGTCGTTGACACCCACGATCCGCGAAGGCGGGGCTGCCTTTTACAATAAATTCCCCTGTCGGGGATGCGATATGCCGGTGAGAAGCAGCGGCGGGGGGGACAGGGGCGGAGTCAGGGCCTTGATGAGCCTGTCGGTGTCGGTATGGCCATCAAGTAGATCTCTGTTGGCTTCCAGCACCGGTAGTGCCTTGGCGGCCATACGTGCTGCCGGCTCCGGGTAGCCGGCCTCACGCTTTATGTAACAGCCCGCAGCCCGTATCATGGCCTGCAGGAAAAGCCTGGTATTCCCTTCGGCCTGCAGCCAGACAGGTTCGAGTATTTCGTGGACCTCAAAAAAGAGCTTTTCATCCCACAACATGAGAGCCAGGCGGAGGGTGTCTGCCTGAAGGGTCTGCATATGGTTAAAGACACGGCTGTAACGTTTAAGGCGGTTGTCTATATAGTCGCGGTAGCAGGAGTCGGGGGCGCTGGCACGATATTCCATGGCAACCTTGCGGAAGGGGGTCTG
>CAKZOA010000053.1 GCA_937132035.1 uncultured Desulfobulbaceae bacterium
AGGGAGGTAGCCATAGACCTCCACGATATCAGTGAGAACGGTGTGGGCATCAACGCCGGGCCAGGCGGCGGCCGGATGGTAAGGTTGAAAGAGGAGGTGCACTTTAAATGCAATTGGAACCCCAAACTGTTCTCCTCGGGCAGGTATGTGGTAAAAAACATACACGGCGACCGTATCGGTATCAAGAATGTTGGCAGGCGAGGCTGGGCCTGAAAAGGCATAACCTCTTCCCTCCTGTCAGCCTGGTGCTCCCGCCTCTTTGTCAAAAAACTTCAATGGGTGACGTCATAAATGTTACGATGCGCGTTATAAGGAGAGCACTACTGCAAGAGTATGCAGCTGGTTGTACACGATCTTCTGAAAATGCTTTATTCCCTGAAAGACTGTAAATCTCAGATACTCCCCCCAACAAACATTGATCCGCACATTTTTTGAGATCTGCTGGCTGGTTTGCAGATTCGAGATACTGGACCCTGCCAACCGTTGCCGGTTGTCTTTTGTGGTGTATTGTTAGATTGAGCAAGACTTGGCGGTCGGCGAGAGGGAGGGCTGCCACCATGTGCGCGTGGTACATGAGGAGAAGTCTCTTTTCGCGGCATCCTGCATGCAAAGTCAAACAGAGAAGGTAGAAAACATCATATAACACCACACGTATGAATCAGAAAAATATTGAGGCTACCCACACCGGGGGCTGGCGCCGCATATGGCGCTGGTTCTCCAAGGATTTTTTCGGCATTTTTTCCGAGATGCGCATGAGTTACGTCCCGCCGCTGATGGTCTATTTCGCCGCGGGAGTGTCCGGATTCACAGGCATCGTCGAGAGTTTCTACGTCAAGGAAGAGCTGGGGCTGTCTGCGGCCTTTCTTGCGGGACTGGGCTTTTGGGCGGGACTGCCCTGGGCCCTGAAGATGCCGATTGGTCATCTGGTGGATCTCTTCTGGCGGCGCAAGGCCCTGTTCGTCTATTTCGGGGCGTTTCTCATGGCCGTCGGGCTGTTGATCATGGTCGGCCTGACGGGCTATAGAGAGCAGATGGAGGGGGTTCTCGCCGCCGAGATCTGGTACGTCCTGGCGACGCTGCTTTCGCCCATCGGTTTCGTCATTCAGGATGTGGTTGCCGACGCCATGACCGTAGAGGCGGTTCCCGATCGCGACAGGAAGGGCCGGCCCATCTCCGAGGATGAGCTTAAACGCATGCACATTACCATGCAGACCCTGGGCCGTATTGCCATCATTGGTGGCAGTGCGCTGGTAGCCGGACTGGGGGGGTGGCTGGCCGGCGCTCTTTCCTATAAAGTGATGTATCAAGTGGCGCTGTTCATCCCCGTCATTTCGGTACTGGGCGTTACCCTTGGTCAGGTCAGTACCTCTCTGCGCCGACGGCGCATGGAGACTCAGGGACTTACGGAGGCTGTCATCCGTGAGTCACTCCATCAGAGCCAGGAAAAAAAAGAGCCCAACTACCACATCCTGGGGGGAAGCCTGCTCTTTGTCGTTCTCTCACTTTTTCTGGGAACATCGGATTTCGGCTTGAAGAAGGAGGCGATCTTTCTAGCCTCGCTGGCAGTGATAGGCTACCTGATGCATGTGATCATGCGGGATCTGGATGCCGGTAAAAAAAGAGAGATTGTGGGAATTGCCATTGTCATCTTTGTTTTTCGAGCCATGCCCACCATCGGCGCCGGCGCCACAGTGGTCCCGGTCTCAGCCGGCATCGAGCCGC
>CAKZOA010000054.1 GCA_937132035.1 uncultured Desulfobulbaceae bacterium
CAGGAGAAAACCGGTGATCACCAAAAAACCTCTGTTTTACTGGATACTCACCAAATATCGAGGACTCCAGCTCTTTTTGCTATTGCTGATAGTGGTCAGTCTCTTCTTCAAGGTCTACCCCTTAGAGATGCAGCGCAAAATCATCAATATCGCCATCAACCTCAAAAAGCTCGAACTGCTCTATCTTTACTGCTCTCTGTACATTGGCTCGGTGGTCCTGGCCGGCCTGATCAAATACTATATCAACGTCCTCCAGTCGGTCATCGGCCAGAAGATCCTCATTCATATGCGCCGGCAGCTCTACACCCATGTTCTGCGGATGCCGCTGCAGTTTTTCCATAAAACCCAGGCAGGTATCATCATTTCGGCCATGACATCGGAACTGAACGCCGTCGGCAATTTTTTGGGCGGCGCACTGGCCATACCCGTTGCTTCGGTTCTGACCTTCATCACCTTTCTTGGCTATATGATCTATCTCAACCCCCTCCTGGGAGTGATGACCTCGCTGATCTATCCCTTCGAGTTCATCGTCATCCCCCTGCTGCAAAAGCGCTACAACATCCTCAACCGCAAGCGGGTGCGTACTATCCGCACCATGGCCAACCTGGTCAATGAATCGGTATCGGGCATCCACGAAGTGCAAAGCAACAGCAGTTTCCAGCTGGAGCAAAGCAAGCTCAACATCTTCATAAATAAGCTCTACAAAACCATGAAGGGGCTGTTCATCTTCAAATACGGCATCAAGTTCAGCAATAATTTCTTCCAGAGCCTCGGCCCTTTCCTGCTGTTTCTGGTAGGCGGCTACCTGGCCATCAACGGCCAGTTCACCATCGGCGCCCTCGTCGCCTTTCTCTCCGCCTATGAGAAGGTCTATGACCCCTGGAAGGAAATAATTATGTATTACCAGGACTACCAGGATGCCCAGGTACGCTATAAGCAGATCATGGAGACCTTCGACATGCCGGAGGAAATCCTCATAGACATCCCCGAAAATCTGGAGACAAAAACCCTCAAGGGCAAGATCGAGGCCAGAGACATAGGCTTTCAGATCAGCGAGGATGTACGCCTCCTCGAAGAGGTCAGCTTCGACCTCGAGGCCGGCAAGCATATGGCTCTCATTGGTTTTTCCGGCTCCGGCAAGTCCACCTTGGCCAACCTCATCAGCCAGCTGCTCACCCATAACGAGGGGACACTTAAGATCGACGACTACAACATAGAAGAACTCAGCAAACTCGATATCGCCCGAAATCTGAGCACCGTCTCCCAGCATCCCTTTATTTTTACCGGCAGCGTCAATGACAATCTCCTCTACTCCTGTGAAGCCCTGCGCTCCGCCGGCAAGGATATCGATCTCCCGGAGCGGGACACGGTCATCGACATGGTGCGGGGTGTCGGTCTCGAAGAGGATATCATCCGCTGGGGCTTCCGCTCCATAATCCCCCTGGAAAAGGCCCGCGGTCTTGCCGACAAAATCCTGTCCATGCGGCGCATCGTCCATGAAACACTGCGCCAAGAGTTCGAAGGCGTTGTCGAGTTTTATGACGCCGAGGCTTTTCTCGAATATTCGAATATCGCCCAGAACATCATTTTCGGCGAATACGCGGACAATAACAACAGTGACTATCTGGCGACGAGAAAGCGTTTTAAGGCTTTTCTCCACAATCATGATCTGGAAGAGACACTGCTCCAGCTAGGGCAGAATATAGCCGATACCACGGTCACCCTCCTCCGGGATATGCAGCAGGACGAATTCTTCTTCCAGGGCAGCCCCATGGAACCCAGCGAATTCGACCTCTACGCCGGAATTGTCCAGAAACTGAAAAAATCGAAAACCAACACCCTGTCCCGAAAGGAAAAGGACGACCTGCTCAAGCTGGCGCTGCGCTACATTCCCGGTAAACACAAGATCTTCACCATCTCCGAATCGCTGCGGCAAACCATCGTCGACGTCAGAAGCACATACCTGCTCAATGTCGAGCAGATAAATATAGAACAGTGCAAAGACGGAACTATCCAGCAGCAGATCGTGCCGATCAAGGAAATGAAGGAGAAGGAGCAAAAGGATGAAAATATTTTCACTCCCTATTGCTCGAGCCAATATCTCTACAATCATACCCTGCTCGCAAATGTTCTTTTCGGTACGGTGATTGACAGGGACGCCATCCGCACCCAGCTTGGCGAGCTGGCCCTGGACCATTTCTCCAAACAGGGACTTCTTGACGAAATCATCGAAATCGGCCTCGATTTCCACGTTGGCAGCAAGGGAGATAACCTCTCCGGCGGTCAAAAGCAGAAAATTGCCCTGGCCCGGGCGCTTTTGAAAAAAACGCCGATCCTTATTCTCGACGAAGCGACTTCGGGTCTTGACAACAGCTCCCAGACCAAAGTACAGAATTACATAAGCGATACCCTAAAGGGCACCACCACCGTTGTCGCCGTCGTCCACCGCCTTGACATGATTTCCGGATATGATCATATTATAGTCATGAAGGCTGGAAAAATCGTCGAATCAGGCACATACGACGATCTACTTGCAGCCAAAGGAGTACTCTATGAGCTCATCAATGAAAACGGAGAACCTGCAGAATAGCACCGAGTGCAAACTCACCTGCGACTTTGAAATACTACGGCGCTCTCCGGTCTTCAGCGGCATCGACACCGATGTGGTAAAACTCTTCGCCTATCTGGCCAAGAGAAAGAAGTACAAGAAGGACCAGGCGGTCATCAGCCTGGACGCGGATGCTGCTGAGGCCTTTTATCTGATCTCCGGCAGTGCCAGGGTCTCGACCCTCCACGACGGCAAAGAATGCGTCCTGCAGGGACTGGGTCCCGGCACTTTTTTCGGAGAACTGGCCCTCCTGGCCAGGTTCAACTGGTTTTTCAATGTCTTTGCCGAAGAAGAAAGCGATATCATGATCATAACTCGGGAAAGTTTCAAAAAAGTGCTTGATAATTTTCCCCAGCACCGGGAGAAGCTGGTTGAAAAAATCGTCCAGCTCCGCGTCGAGAGACTCATCGACCAGACCTCCTTTCTTCTCGATAAAGTTCCCGATAACCTGCTGGTCGAGGGCAGTCCCTCCATCTGATGTCTCAGCCAGCGGCTTATCACCACATGTGGTGAAGGTAATGCGTTATCTCTACAGACATATCCTCCTGGCGGCATTGCTCACCTGCATGCCCGCGCAGCTCGCCGCCGCCGTCGAGGTCCCCCATAAGATTGCAGGGATAGAACTCGGCACCAGTATCGAGGCCTATCCCGATTTCGAATTTTCCAATTTTCTTAAGGAGATCGTTGTCATGGACTGGCACGGTTTCCGCAAAGGCGTCATCTCCTACGGCATCTGCCATTCTCCGGGAGAGATTGTCAAACTCCAGATGAAGTATGAAAATTCAACCAAGGAATTCTTCGATACCCTCCTCCAGCGCTATAGACAGAAATTCGGCGCTCCGTCGATCTGGAAAGGCGATTCCTTCGGCATCAAACATGTATGGAAATGGCAGTTCGTCGATGACCAGGACAGACAGGTCAACATGATACTTCAGCACAATCTCCAGGATGACAATGCCAGTATCGGCAACCAGGTGAAGCTCTATTTTCCCGAACTGATGGAAAAGGAGCATCTCTGCTTCCTGGAAGAATGCGAGAACATTGAGGATCAAGAGGGACTGCGGCGGAAGCAGGAATTAAAGAAATCCACCTGGGAGCACCTCATCCCTCAATAGTGTTACCCGACGTGCCCCTGCCGCCTCTAGCGGAGAGACCAGGTCTTTCGTTCACACCAGCGAACTTCATGAAAGAACATTCAACGCCAGGTAAACGGCATATCTCGTGGAACGGCCTCGCCCTTTACATACCGCGGAGCTGGGAGGTGCGGGCTGCCGGCAACCAGCATCTTATTTTTGAGCGCTCTTTCCAGGCCGTCCTCGAAATCCGCTGGCAAAAAACGGCAAAAACATCTGAGCGCTTCTTCACCTCAGCGAGGGACCAGTACAGCACACTGACAGGAACAAAACTCACCCTGAAGAAAACACCGGCAGCCGTTAAAGAGGCTCTGACAGAATTCGACATGCAGTGCTGTGGCGTCGATAAGGTCGGCATTGTCTTGGTTTTACTTCTGCACAGACCGAGTGGTACCCAAATCATGGTCCAGCTTCATGCAGTTGATGACAGGGACAAACTCTGGAGCACTCTCGCCTCGATCTCTTGCCCCGACCTTGAAAAGGAAGAGGTTACCTGGAAAATCCAGGACTTCCAGGTCGACATCCCGCCAGCATATCGGCTAACCCGTTTCACCATGGAGGCAGGGCTTTCCGCCCTTTATTTTGAAAATTCTTCCAGTCAGCTGCAGATTTGCCGCATGGCCCCAGCCGATCTGCGCCTGCACGCCAGCAGTCTGGAAGATATCTTTTCCACCCTTCTCGGTCTTCCCTCTCGAGAGGCAATGTTTTACGAAGATGGTGGCAGGCTCGTCTACAAACGCACCCCAAGTATCCTCCAGCAGATAGGTCTGCGCCTGCGGCGCCAAAAACCTTTCATCGCAGCAGCCTTCTGGCATAATCAGCAAGCAAACCGTCTCCAGGGTGTCTTTCAGCATACCATCCATCCAACCTCGGCAGATGTTCATTCCTCTATCTGTGCAAGTTATGAAATTATTCCGATCTAAAAGTCCCCCGGCACCCTCCGGTCTCAGCCGCCAGGAAGCGCTACAATGCACCCCGGTGGTCAACTCGTCGGTGGCCGTCCAGGAACTGGACTCGGGCGAGATAGTTGTCGAATACCCCCTGCCGATGAAGCCGTTTTTCCTGTCGCTGTTTCGACGATTTCAGCAATCCCAGGAGTTCCCGACAAAAAAGCTGCAGCTCGACGCCATGGGCAGCAATGTCTGGAGGGAAATCGATGGCAACCGCAACGTCAGCCGGATCATTAACCGATTCGCTGATCACTACCACATTACCATCCAGGAAGCCGAAAAATCCGTCACCACATTTCTGTTTGAGTTGGGCAGACGTGGAATTATCGCCATGCGCTGAACCCCAGGAAGAGTTATCGGCGTTGAAGGTGCGGCCCCCCGCTGAAAGAATAATTATCATTTTGAGTCCCCCTGTCTTCCCATAATTGGCCAGGCTGAGTTTCAGAGGTAGTCAGGATTATCATAGAAACCGACGGAACGGTCAGGCCGGCACGCGGCATTTTTTTCGATGCTATTTGCCAAGTTCCTGGGCGATGAGCTGGAGATCAGTCCAGGTTGCCTTCTTCATTTCCGGATTATTGAGCAGGAAGGTAGGATGATAGGTCGGCATCACGGGTATGACCCTGTTCTGCCCCATACGATAGGAATGAAACCTGCCGCGTAGCTGAGACAATGGCTGGGAGACATTGAGAAGCTTTCTGGTTGGGACGATACCCATGGTGCAAATGACCACCGGCGAACTTACGGCAATCTGCCTCTGCAGGTAGGAGTAGCAGGAGGTGATGTTTTCCGCCTGTGGCTGCACCTCAGGCGCTACGCCGCATTTGATGGCATTGGTGACGTAGACCTCTTTCGGGGCGAGATGGATGGCCTCGATCATTTTTTGCACCATGCGGTCTTCTTCGACGCCGAAGATGAGATCATCGCCACCCGACTCCGTCTGCAACCAGCCGCCGACGATGAGCAATCGAACTCTAGCGCCGCCTCTGCCTGCCACAGCACGCAGCCTGTGCCTATGAAGATCACAGGCCGTGCACGTGGCTATCTCTTCGACTATTTCCTCCATCGTTTCAACTGCATCATCCGTCTTAACGCTCTTCAATCTCACAGGAACCGGTGGCGGCAACGTCGCATCAATATCTAGGGGCCGCTGACCGTCTAATAACGGCGCTGCTTTGAGAAAATCGACGACCTCCTTTGAGGACGGATAACCTTTGAGCCCTACACGCGTCTGGTACCGCAGGAGACACCGTATTTGCCTCACTATTTCAATGTCATCCCTGAGCATACCACCTCGCTTGTTCTCTTTGGGCATCCAGGCCTTCCGAACGGGAGTTGAAATTTTTTACCATTCAATTTCTTCTATGGTCTCTGGCCACCTTGGAAAATGGCCTTTTCACTCAATCTCTTCGTTGTGTCAGGAAATTTTATCCTCGGAATATTAAGTATATGCCTCCGGTAAAATTTCCTGCCACGCCTCGACCTTGAGCGAAAATCCCTCTTATTCAAGGTACCCTTTATCTATACCTTACAATGCAAATACGGGATAGCCCGCCAGCGGCGTCGTCACAACTACGCCAATGGTTCTTCTTTCTGCGTCCTATTTTACCCCATCCAGCAAACAAGCATCACATTTTTTTCGTTTTTCTTCAAAGAAGAGCGAGCACCATATATGAAGAATATCCCACGAGTACGCCCGCAGGTAAAAAGTCGGTAATGGTGATGGTGGAGAGCCCCTTCTATTTATCATATGCACATTCCAAAAACAAACTCTCTCAAGAGCCGCTATCTTGCTCAAATGACACATTCTAGTTATCGCCGTGTATGCGGGTCCACGTCTTCCTTCACTACGATGTAGTACAAAACTATCACACTGTAGTACTTCAACCATACGTCAAGTATTGATAATGTATATAAAATAATGACCTCATCCATCTTTTTCTAGGTGTCATTTATGCCATTTGTGGTATACTACAAAAGCAACAGGATAAGAATTACGAGTGTACGCTGCAGCTGTGACCCGAAGATTCCTTCTCGCACGAATGTAGCAAATGTTCATTACCTTGCAGAATAGAGGGTGAACGGTTAATCCCCACGACAGGACCCTGGAGGGAATGGTTTGAACAAGGAAGATTTTGCTGTCTCTAGAAAGAAACTTGGTAAAACGCAGAAAGAACTTGCCCAACTTCTCGGAATGGCACTCAAAACAGTTCACAGCTATGAGCAGGGCTGGCGCAAGATACCCTCGCATATAGAACGCCAGCTGTTCTTTCTTCTTTGCAAACAGCGATCCCGCCACAAAATTCTCACCCCCTGCTGGGAGAAAAAACAATGCGATATCAAGCATGAATGCCCAGCCTGGGAGTTTCAGAGCGGGCATCTCTGCTGGTTTCTCAGCGGCACTAAATGCGATGAGATAAAAGATCTCAGCGACGAGGAGAAGATCCAAAAATGCCGGCAATGCGACATCCTCACTTCTCTTCTCGGTGAATAATGCTTACCATACCTGGTAATTCTATAATACGTATACCTCTTGGGTGGTAAACATGCCTATCTATGAATATCGATGTGAAAAGTGCGGGGAGGTTTTTGAGGCAATCGTCTCGCTGCACAGCAATAGGGATATAGGCTGCAGGCACTGCGGCAGCAAAGACACCACAAAGCTGATTTCCGCAGGAGTCAGTATGGCGCCGGGTTCGGAGAAAAGTGCGGGGTGCAGTCCCCGCGGCGGCTTCTCCTGAGGCTAGCCCTGCGGCCGGTCCGGCTGCTCCATCATCCCTGACGGAACTATTCCTGCTCCGCCTCATCCGTGCTGAAATCAAAGATCATCTCGTTTTTTTTGAGAAGACCGTGCTTTTCCCTGGCCAATTGCTCAAAATAATCGATATCATTCTGGATACGTTCTATTTCCTGGCGCAGAGCGGCGTTTTCCTGTTCAAGTTGCGCTTTTTTCTGCTGCAGCGCCTGCAAACGATCGTGCTCCCTTTTCATCGACAGCAGCCCCATGTCGGGGGCAAAAACAATCCACAGCAGCGCGGCACATGCCAGAATCAGGCATATCTTCAGCAACCTGCTGCGTTGCAGCGGTGAAAGTGATTTTTTGGGTCTGCTCTTCATCTTATTCTTCTTGCCGAGGCTGTCATGGATTCATCGCCTTCTCTCTATCTGGTCAGCAGCTGTCTCATGGGACTGTGTACCCGATACGATGGAAAACTCAAAGCAAGTTCTCCCTGCCGCAGCCGCCTGCAGGGACATCTGTGGATTCCGGTCTGTCCCGAACAGCTCGGGGGCCTGCCGACACCGCGGGAGGCAGCTGACATCGTCTCCGGCAACGGTGCCGATGTACTTAAAGGCCAGGAGCGGGTTGTGACCAAAAGTGGCATCGATGTCAGCGAGGCCTTCATCCGCGGCGCAGAACAGGTTCTGGCCATCGCTTCGGCTCAGCCGGTGGCAGGCGCTCTGCTCAAATCCGGCAGTCCCTCCTGCGGAGTGTCTCAAAGAATGGGAGTTGCCGCCGCCCTTCTTCACGCCCATGGCGTGAAGTTGGAAGAATTCTGAGCCCTTTGCTGTTCCCCCGGTTTCACTTTATCCTCATTATCATCAAAATGACGATACCCGCCTCATACAAAAGGTAGAGCGGTCCACCCATGAGCGACATATTGACAATATCCGGGGTAGGCGTCAGCACTGCCGCCATTATAGCAATCAGCAACAGGGCATAGCGCCTGCTCCTTTCGTAGAAGGCTCTGGTGCAGACACCTACCTTGGCCAGAAAAACCATAAAAATAGGCAACTCGAAAATAATGCCGAAGGCCAGGATGAAAACCGTTGTGAAATTGACGAATCTGCCAATGGATATCACCGGGCGCAATTCCTCGGAACCGAAGCCCAGCAAAAATTTTATCCCGAAGGGCAAAGTGACAAAATAGCAAAACAGAGTTCCGCAGTAAAAGAGCAGACAGGTGAAAAAAATAAAGACGAAAAGTTGCCCTCCTTTGACACCGAACGGTTTCCCAATGGATTTCCACAGCACCGTCATCAGCCATGGCATGAGAAAAAACAGGGAACAGAACAGGGCCAGCTTGACATGGGCGAGAAAGGGCCCCGCCACGGAAAAGAAATACAGCGTGTCGGCCAAATGATTTTGAACCATCGTTAGCAGCCGGGGGGCAAGAAAAAATACGCCGGTGGTGGTAACAGCTATGGCCACGGCCAGCATGCGAATCGACTTGCGCAATTCCTTGAGGAATATGATCAGCTTGGTATGTCTTTCCATAAACGTTGTCTATTACCGGATCCAGGAGAACGATGGAGGGTGAGTGCCCATGCGTATGCGGCGGAAGATAGCAGAGAGGGGAGACAAAAGCAATTACCTTGCGTTGCCGGGCAGGCAAATACCTCTTCATCTTTTTCGTGGACAGGTGGCTTCGGCCATGGCAAAAACTCTGCGCAATAGATCAATAATGGACCTTTGCAAAGATCAGAGGTTGCTTTCGCCCCACAGCCATGATACATAATTCTTGTGCTATTGACCTTTTATCACTCAACAATCCATCCTTTTCAAATACAGCTGCTATGCTTGAACTAAGATTAATACGAGATAATTTCGACCGTGTTAAGGAGAAAACCGCCAAGCGCGGCATCGCCACCGACATCGTTGACCGCTTCCTGGCCACTGACCGCAAGCGGCTTGACATGCTCTCCGAGGTCGAAAACCTGAAAAACATCCGCAACACTGCCTCAAAGGAAATTGCCGAACTCAAACGGGGAGACAAGGAGCAGCAGCAAAAGGCCGAACCGCTGATCGACGAAATGAAAAAGACCAGCTCCATGATCAAGGGCCTCGACACCTCCCTTACCCAAATACAGGAGGAACTGCAGGAAATCGTCATGGCCATCCCCAATCTCTGCGACGATTCCGTTCCCAAAGGCAATGATGACGCCGATAATGAGGAGATCAAAACCTGGGGAAAGAAACCTCAATTCAGCTTCACCCCCAAACCACACTACGACCTTGGGGAACAGCTGCAGATTCTCGATTTTGAATGCGCGGCCAAACTGTCGGGATCACGCTTTTCGCTCCTCAGCGGGATGGCCTCCAAACTCGACCGGGCGCTGACCAACTTCATGCTTGATCTGCACACCGAAAAACACGGTTACACCGAAGTGCTGCCGCCTTTCATGGTCAACACCGCCAGCATGACAGCCACCGGTCAGCTGCCCAAGTTCGAGGAGGACCTTTTCAAAATTAACGGCTGGGACCTCTACCTCATACCCACAGCAGAGGTACCTGTCACCAATATATACAGAGACGAAACCATTGCCGAAAAGGATCTGCCGATCAAGTTGACCGCATATACCCCCTGTTTCCGTTCTGAAGCCGGCTCCCACGGCCGTGACACCCGGGGGCTGATACGTCAGCACCAGTTCACCAAGGTTGAGCTGGTAAAGTTCACCACACCAGAAAGCTCCATGGACGAGCTCGAATCATTGCTGGCTGACGCCGAAGAAGTCCTGCAGCTGCTCGGACTGCATTACCGTGTCGTCACCCTCTGCTCGGGCGACCTCGGTTTCTCAGCAACCAAGACCTACGACATCGAGGTCTGGCTGCCCGGCCAGCAGGCCTACAGGGAAATATCCTCCTGCTCGAATTTCCTCGACTTCCAGGCCCGCAGGGGATCCATCCGCTACCGCCCTGAGGGTCAGAACAAGAGCGCCCTGGTGCATACCCTCAACGGCTCCGGCCTGGCTGTGGGCAGAACCCTGGTGGCGATCATGGAAAATTACCAGCAGGAAGACGGCACCTTCACAGTTCCCGAGGTATTGGAGCCCTATTTCAACAGGAAATTCTAACGGCAGGCCGAAAGACGGCACCACCATCGATTCCCCTACAGTGACGACGAAGCCGATGAAAATTATTGGCAAGGAATCCATCTTCAGCTCCCTCAAACAGGACGGACTGTTCTCCTGCCGGGAAAGCGTACCCGCCTTCCAGCCCTTTTCACGGCAGACGAGGGAATGGGTGCGCCAATACTGCCGTGAGCAGATCGACGTCACCAAATACCGCAGCGTCCGCAATCAGGTTTTCGACTTTCTCAATGTCGATTCCTTTCGGCAGATACAGCACCTCATAGACAATGAGAGTGCCCGAAATCACCGCCAGGAGCGCACGCTGAAGCTTCTTGGCAACATGTTCGGCATCGACGGCACCCTCCGCGAGATAGAAAGCAGACTCAACGAATTCGCGCGAACGGCAAACAACGTTGTCACCTATCTGCGCACCAAGGTCCTTGCCCCCAGTACCTCCCACATCGAAACGACCAACGAGATCCAGGTCACCAGCAACCCCCTTGACCTGCTGCTCATCATCTTCAATGACAGATACCACAAAAAAGCTCGCTTCGAGGCCAAGCGCAAACTGACGCTCATGAACCTGGCAGGCTCCATCGACCAGCGTGAACGGGAGACCGACATAGAGCAGAAATTCTCGGCTTTTCTTTTCTTTCTCAACGAACATGTGTGGAGCCCGTCGATGAAAATAGGCGAACTGGAAATAGCCTATCTCGTCAGCCAGCACGAACCACAGGCCTTTGCCTGTATTGACGTCAGGATCATTCGGGAGGAACAACTGAAATCACTCCAGGACCTCCCCGGCCAGAAAGTCACTCTTATCAAGCGCCGGCGCTTCTCCTCACGAGGGCTCGAGTATCCCATCTATGTCACCATCCGTAAAAAGGCGCCGGAGGCCAAGGTCCTCAAGCTGCTGCGCAAAAATGAAAAAAACCCGGCGGTGGCCGTGGACGACGAACTCGGTCTCATGGCCGTTCTCAACACCACCAGCGATGTCAAACAATTCCAGCAGCACCTCACCCGCAGCGCCCTCAGAATCGACTCCTTTATGACCCTCGAGGATATCTCTGATACGCTTACCGGTAAAAAATATCAGAGTACGGCTGTGGGCAGCTCGTCCCAGACCCAAATGCTTAAATTTTTCGCCCGGCTTGGCGGTATACGGGTGGAGTTCATTCTCCATACCAACAAAAGCTACCTCAATTATATCTATCAACGCGATGTGGCTCACGATGAATATGAGGTCAAACGCATATTCGATACAGGCGTTGCCGAACTTCTCTTCCCCCAGGATATATACAACCTCGATCATACCAAAATACGGGAACAGCAGCTTCGTCGCTTTCGCCGGCAGATAGAAGAATTTTAATCAAGACACAAAAGTACTGCTGCCGCCGTAATGACCGGGCATCGCCATGTTAAAATCACAGGTATCAGCACACTACAGGAGTCCGGCCAGAACAGCATCGACGTCAACTCCATGCACAGCACAGGTGAAGAAGGACAAAGGGAGAATGAGATATGAGCAAGTGCTGCGAAACCGGTCCCCTGATTACGAGCCTTCTCGATACCGATCTCTACAAGATCACCATGCTCCAGGCCTTCTATCACGCGCCGGAATTCCGCACGGTCGAAGTCGAATGGAAATTCGCCTGCCGCAACCGGCTCGCCATCGGTCTTGCCGACCTGATCCCCAGCATCCACAAACAGCTTGAACACCTCTGCAGTCTCTCTTTTACTGACGAAGAACTACGGTATCTGGCAGCCTTTCCATTCTTTTCCCCTGACTTTATTGAATTTCTACGGATATTTCGACTCGACGAACGCTTTGTTCATCTGCAAAACAAAGATGGTGCCTTAGACCTTCGCCTCAAAGGACCGCTTATCCATGTCGCCCTTTTCGAAATTTATCTCCTGGCGATAATCAGCGAGCTCCATACGGTGATCAGCTGCAATGGCTTTTCTGAAAAGCGCGGCCGCCGCAAGCTGCAGGAGAAAATTGATCTGCTGCGCGCCGAGGACAACCTCGATGATTTTGTCTTCGTCGATTTTGGTACCAGACGGCGAGCCAGCCACGAATGGCAGAAACAGGTCCTGGAAATGCTCATCGAGCAGGTACCGCAGTATCTCGCCGGCAGCAGCAACATCTATTTCGCCAAAACCCTCGGGATAAAACCGATCGGCACCATGGCCCACGAGTGGTTTCAGGCCTGGCAGGCCGTCACCAGGTTGGCCGATGCCCAGAAGGCCGCTCTCGAGGGCTGGGTCCGCGAGTTCCGCGGCCGTCTGGGCATCGCCTTGACCGATTGCTATTCCATGGACTCCTTTGTACGTGATTTCTCCGATCCCTACTTCGGCAAACTCTATGACGGGCTCCGTCACGACAGCGGCCCCCCGGTCGAATGGGGGCGCAAGGCCATCGCCATGTACCTCCGCATGGGAATAGATCCGCTGACCAAAACACTGGTCTTCAGCGACAGCCTTGATTTTCCCAAGATGATCACTCTTTACCGGACGTTCAGCAAACGTATCAGGGTAAGTTTCGGCATCGGCACCAATCTCACCAACGACGTCGGCAATGCTCATCTGAATATCGTTTTCAAAATGGTGGCAGCGGCAGGCAGGCCGGTGGCCAAGATCTCAGACGAACCGGGTAAATCGATGTGCGAGGACAGGGAGTATCTCCATTATCTGGCGACGGTCTATGGGATCGATCCTCACCGTCAGCCGGAAGCAAAGAAATAAG
>CAKZOA010000055.1 GCA_937132035.1 uncultured Desulfobulbaceae bacterium
TCGCCAGCAGATAGTTGTCGCGGGAAAGGCCGTTGGGCACCGTCAGTATCAGTCTGTTGAAGTGCTGGCGGTATTTCTCTGCAATCCTGGCGAGAAATTCGCGGGGCGCTTCGATGTGCTCAAGGACCTCCGGGATAAAAAGAGCATCCCAGTCGTCGCTGCGGGCAACAGTCTCGAACTCTTCGCTGAAAACATCCATGCAGGCGCAATCGGTGTACCCAAGTTTGTCCCGCATATAGCCAATACCCTCTTCCTCTATGTCGATGCCGAAACAGCGGCGGGCGCTTTCGCAGAGCCGGGCGTGCAGCCATTTCCTGCGTTGCAACTTATGCCTGACTGTGTCGATGTTGTGGTCGACGCAGCCGAGGTGGATGATCTTTGTGTCGGCGGCAATCTCGCAGAGCACCTCAATCTGGGTACGAAAGCGGTAGTCCTGGTCGTCATAGATGAAGGAGATGGGAAGGGCATTGATATATTTCTCACCCCGGAGATAGGCCAGGGTGTCGTCGGGAAAGTACATGATGGCTCCAGCGCGCGGCAGATAGTCCGGCTGATGGCCGCCTCGCCCTTTTTTTCACCGAGAAAAAAAGGGAGATGGTGGCCGTTGGGACATTGTTAAATTTGATTACCCCTTATTCTCAGCAACTCGGTATGAGACAGGGATACTCTTTTCCCGGTACGCCATGAACCTATCACTGGGGGCTCGTCTGCAGCCGTCCAGGCTGCAGACGCCCGTGAAATGACCACCCCCTGTTTTCCCCTAATTGGCTAGGCTGAGTTTTAGAGGTAATCAGGGTGTTAAAAATAGATCCCCTTCACCTCGGCTCTTCGTCGCCCGCTCTCTTCACCATGGCGTATGGCCTCGGCGACGCGGACGCCGTGTTTCATCATGTCGTTGAGACCTATGCCTTCCCAGCCGAAACCACAGATGTGCAGGCCTGGGTATTTGGCCGGTAGCCCGTCGCGCCAGCTGAGCAGCTGCGGATAGTGCATTTCCAGTTGCGGAATGGCGCCCCAGGGACGCAGGACCCTGGTGTAGACGGGCTCACCCTGAATCGGCAACACATCTTTGACATCTTCGAGGGCATGCTCGATAAGGGCCTCATCGCTGAGCAGAAGGCGTTCGGGATGGCGTCTGCCGCCTACCAGGGTCTCGAAAAGAATATGGTTGGCAGGCGCCCTGCCGGGAAACATGTTCGAGGAAAACAGGGTGCCCAGAGAAAACCGCTGCTCCCTCTCGGGAATGAGATAGCCAAACCCCGGCGGCAGGCTGGAACCAGGGCCGAACCCGAAAACCACCGTTACTATCTCTGCTTCGGGGATAGCCGGCAGGGGTGGGCGGTCCAGGTCCTTGAGAAGGTGCAGCGCCGTGTTGGTGGGTACGGCCAGCACCAGGTTTTCGGCGCTGAAACTGCCACGTTCCGTTTCCACTTTCCAGATCCCGTCTCTACAGTCAATTGCGCTGACGCCGCAGTTAAGGAAAAGATTGCTGCCCTCCTGCAGGTAGCTGGTAAGCTTTTGCGGCAGTCTCTCCATCCCTTGAGGAAAGCTGGTCATCGAGGGCATGGTTAATTTTGTGGCTGCTCCTGCCGGTTTCTTCCTGCTCCTGGCCTTGGCCAGCAGACCGCGAATGACCGACCCATGCTGCAGTTCCAGCGTCCGCAGGCCAGGCATTACCGAGTCGATGGTGAGGCGGTCGGGGTCGCCGGCGTAGGTGCCGGTGAAGACGGCATCGGCGAAGGGCAGCAGGGCTTTGCCAAAACGGTGGTTTACCCAATTGGCCACCGTCGGCTGGCCGCCAAGCGGCTTTTTCCAGAGATCCGCCAGCACCCGGAGTTTGGCGCCGACGGGAATGAGCGGTGCCAGCAGTATCTTCAAAGGTGTCTGCGGAATCATCTTCAATTCGTCGTCTAAAAGCACGTAACGGACAAAATTGATGAGCGGAGATTTTATCGTCTCCGACTCCAGGCCGCACTCTTCGAGGAGAGTGCGGCTTTCGACACAGTTGTCGAGAAAACCGTGCGGGCCGTTTTCGGCAATGAAGCCCTGCTCCCGGTGGCTGCGAATGACTCCACCGGTGCTGTCGCCTTTTTCGAGGACTACAAAGCGATGACCGTAGCAGCTGGTGCGCAGTTTATGGGCCACGGTGAGACCGGAAAGGCCCGCTCCTATTATTACAGTGTTGGTGGGTGATGTCATTGTAGGCTATAGGTAGAGTCGTTGTCGTTTAGAGTGATGGTTGCCCAGCCGCCGCCTGCCAGCATGCCAGGGTTGAGCAGGATGGTGGTGCCCAGGCAGTCACAGCCAGCAGATTCATGAATGTGACCGCTGAGACAATAATCAGGTCGGCATTCTTCGATAAGGCGGCGAATGGCACGGGAACCAACATGCCTGCCGTCTCGGAGTCTGTCGACGCCGGTACCGATAGGAGGTGCGTGCGATACCATGATGGAATGGATTTTCTGAGTCGCCAATGACGGTGTCTGATCCATGAGTTTCTTCGCCTGCCTTCGCGCCTCGTCGGCGCAGTGCTTCAGTTGCTCCTCGCTGAGTTCCCAGGGCGTGTTAAAGGGTGTGGGGTTGGAGGCTCCGACCCCAAAGACGCACACCCTTCCGCCGACCATCTGCGCCTGGCCGTGCAGATTTATGCCTAAGTCATCAAGGTAATCGTTTACACTGCTGTTGTCCATGTTGCCGGCCAGGCAGAGTAATTTCCCGTTGTAGCCCAGAATGTCGGTGAGTACCCTTCTGGCCTCCACGCTGCTGCCGAAGTTGGTAAGGTCGCCGGTGACGATGACCAGGTCGGCCCGGCGCAACCCCTTGATCCGCGACAGCCTGTCCGTTGACATGTGTATATCGCCAAAAGCTATTATTTCCATTGCGTTAACTGTTTTTTATCTTTTACGAACCGGCAGCTGCAACTGTACTTGACACAGGGTGATATATGCTTACCATTTTCGCCGACTTGTTACAAATAAATCAACGGAAAGGCAATGAGAGCCATACACATGATCTTGAGTGATACAGTGAGGTGAACAGATGACAACAACAACACATGAATTTCAAGCAGAAACCAAAAAACTCCTCGATATTGTTATAAACTCGCTTTACACCGAGCGGGATGTTTTTATCCGCGAGCTTATCTCCAACAGCGCCGATGCTCTGGAGAAAATGCGCCATGAGACTCTCACGAGTGAAGAAGTATTCGATTCCCACGTTCCGCTGGAAATTTCTATAGATCTCGACGAGAAAGACCATACCTTCACCATCACCGATACCGGTATCGGCATGACCCGTGAAGAGCTCGAGTCCAATCTGGGCACCATTGCTCATTCCGGGTCGAATACCTATCTGGTGGAGCTTGCAGAAGCGGTAAAAAAAGACGTAAGCCTGATCGGCCAGTTCGGGGTGGGGTTTTATGCCGCCTTCATGGCCGGAACCATAGTGCGGGTGCAGAGCCGCTCCTGGGACGGCAGTCAGGGACATGAGTGGAAGTCGGACGGATCCGGTTCTTTTACCATCACCGAGATGGAGGGGCTGCACAGAGGCACCAGGGTCATCGTCGAGCTGAAGGAGGAGGCCCATCAGTATGCCCAGAAATGGAAAGTGGAATCGGTCATTAAGCAGTATTCGGCCTTTGTTTCTTTTCCCATCAAACTGGAAGGGGAGAAAGTCAACACTGTGCAGGCGCTGTGGACGCGCAACAAGTCTGAGATCAGCGAAGAGGAGTACACCGAATTCTACAAGTTCGTCGCCAACGCTTTCGACGAGCCCACCTATCGTCTTCACTTCAGCGCCGATGCCCCGCTGGCCATCAATGCCCTGCTCTTTGTCCCCAAGGAAAATTTCGAGGTGATGGGTTTTGGCCGTGTTGATCCCGGGGTCAACCTGTACTGCCAGCGTATTCTCATCGACCAGCATTCCGAAAACATCCTGCCGGAATGGCTTCGCTTCCTCAAGGGAGTGGTGGACAGCGAGGACCTGCCGCTCAACATTTCCCGGCAGTCCCTGCAGGACAATGCCCTGGTGGCCAAGCTGAGAAAGGTCATCACCAAGCGCTTCCTCAAGTACATGGACGAGCAGGCTACCAAGGAGCCGGAAAACTACCTGGAGTTCTGGAAAACTTTCGGGATTTACTTCAAAGAGGGGGCGACCAGCGATTACGAATTTCAAAAGGAACTGGCCAAACTGATACGTTTTGAGTCCTCAAAATCGGAAAAAGACAAACCAATCGGCCTGGCAGACTACCTTGGTCGCATGAATCCGGATCAGGAAGAGATTTATTATATAAACGGTCCGTCGCGCAACGCCATTGAGTCGGGACCCTATGTCGAGATGTTCCGGAAAAATGACATTGAAATCCTCTATACCTACGAACCCATAGACGACTTCGTCCTCAGCCATCTCGGTGAGTATGAAGGCAAGAAGCTGGTATCGGCCGATGGCGCCGATCTTTCCTTGCCAAAAGGGGCGGAGGAGCAAGAGCCCGCGAAGGATGAAAAGGCCCTTGATGAAAAACAGCAGGAGTCGCTGGTGGACTGGCTCAAAAAGGCCCTGGAGAACAAAGCTGCCGATGTGATCGTCTCCAAACGCCTGGTGGACGCTCCGGCGATGATCGTCAATCCCGACGGCCATATGAGTTCCTCCATGGAGCGGGTTATCGCCATGAGCAGGCAGGAGAAGGGCATGGCCGCCGAAGCAAGTAAAAAGAATCTCGAAATCAACATGGCCAACCCGTTGATCAAAAGCCTGGCCAATCTGATGCAGGAGGATGAGGATTTTGCCCGGGAAATGGCCATGCAGATCTATGACAACGCCATGATTCAGGCCGGTCTTCTGGTGAACCATCTGGAAATGGTGGAGAGGAATTACCGGATTCTCGGACGCGCCGCCCAGAGATAAGCCACCAGAAAGTTCTGGGGTAGGCTGCTAAAACACTCTAATATGACAATACAATGGGAGCATGAGCCTTTAAGCCTGCTCCCATTCTATCTTTTTATGAGTTGAAAAAAGGAGAACTTCAGTTTATAGACCTGAAGGACTGTGTAGAGTCTTACCGTTATCTGCCGTGGAGTGCACATATGCCCAGAGTTTTACGTTGGCCGACTTTTGTCCTGCTGCTGTTGCTGTTGATGAGTGCCGGCTGCTATAATAAACCGGTGCGGCATCTTGCCTCTGATGCCAGCCTCATCGAGGTTGGCAGATCGACACGCAATGATGTCATCATCTATCTCGGCGAACCCGACGGCCGGCGGCAGCTTTCCGGCGGCGGTGAAGAGTGGGTCTATGTCGAGGAGCGCCCTTCCGATCTGCAGCGCCTGCCTGTTGCCGGCAGATTCTTCGAGAGTGAGGGGCGGGAAAAAGTATTTATAGAGTTGCAAAATGATATCGTCCAGTCCTGCGAATTCAGGGAGTTCGGAGAAGGGGAGTTCGACTGGGCCGATGATTACGATTGGCAAGAGAAAGAAGAGTGATCGATAATAGTTACGAGACCAGTCGCCAGCGCATGGTCGAAGAGCAGCTGGTTGCCCGCGGGATCCATGATAGATTGACCCTGGAGGCCATGCTGAAGGTTCCACGTCATCTTTTTATCGACGATGCTCTGCGGACCCGGGCCTACGGCGATTATCCTCTGCCGATAGCCGCTGGGCAGACCATTTCTCAGCCGTATATAGTGGCATTGATGACCCAGGCGTTGGGACTTACAGGGGATGAGCGGGTTCTGGAGATAGGCACCGGATCGGGATATCAGGCGGCGGTACTGTCGCGGATGTGCCAGCGGGTCTATACAGTCGAGCGTGTCAACCAGCTTTTGGCCTCTGCCCGCAAGGTCTTCGATAAGCTCTGTTACTACAACATCGTTGCCAAATTTGACGACGGCACCATGGGCTGGCGGCAGGAAGCACCATATGACGCCATCATCATTACCGCCGGTGGCCCGGAAATACCGCCGCCGCTGGTGGACCAGCTTGTCGACGGCGGCAGGTTGATCATCCCCGTCGGTGGCCAGGAGCTGCAGGAACTGCAGCTGATCACCAAAACCACAGAAGGCATTGTCATCGATAGACTGGAGAAAGTCCGCTTCGTCGATCTCATAGGAAAGCATGGCTGGGCCAACTGAGACTCCCGGCAGGGGCGGAATACTGCGGCGTCTCTACGACGTCTGCATGGACTGGCTCGAGAGGCCCTGGGGCATTTACGTACTCTTCGCCATCGCCTTTGTCGAGTCGTCCTTTTTTCCCATTCCCCCGGATGTCTTCCTGGTTGCCCTGGCTATTGCCCTGCCCAGAAAATCATTCAAGTACGCCGCTGTCTGCGCTGTGGGGTCTGTTCTCGGCGGCGCATTCGGTTACGGCCTGGGTCTCTGGGCCATGGAAAGTGTCGGCATGCCCATTGTCAGTCTCTATGGCCTGACTGACAAGTATGAGCAGGTCCAGCATCTCTATCAGAAATATGACGGTCTGGCCATCTTTGCTGCCGGCTTTACGCCTCTGCCCTACAAGCTGTTTACCATCACCGCCGGTGCCTTTCATATCAATTTTCTGACCTTCATGGCAGTATCGCTGCTGTCCAGGTCGGCGAGATTTTTTCTTGTAGCGGCCTTCATCTATTATTTCGGAGCGTCGGTAAAAAGCTATATCGACCGCTATTTCAATATCCTCTCCATCGTTTTCGTGATACTGCTGGTTGGCGGATTCGCGGCGATAAAGTATCTTTTCTAGCGCAGATACTGCGCCATTCGCCTGGCTTGGTGAACGGAGCCATTCCTTGCGCCGGCACCGCAGTGGTTTTCAACCCGACACAGGCGGGGCTAGCCCGGCTCATCCTTGATATAGAAAAGTTCGGTGTCGCTTGAGAGCTGCTCGTCGAAAAAATACCCCTGGTAGTGGAAATCACCTAGATCGGAGCTGTCTTCGAGCCGGTTGCTGATGATATGATTGCAGAGCGCGCCGCGCGCTTTTTTGGCATGAATGGCGACGGTCCTCAGTGTGTCGTTCTTTCGCTGTTGAAAAAAGACGTCGACGAGAGGTGCGGGGATGAGAGATCGGTCGATAACCTTGCAATATTCTGCGGACGCCAGATTGAGGAGTTCTGAGTGGTTTTCCTCGGCAAGTACTGTTGTGAGTGCCGCTGTGACATCGTCTCGCCAGTACTGGTAAAGGTTGCAGCCCTCGGCCGTTCTGAATTTGCCTGCCATCTCCAGTCGGTAGGGCTGGATGAGGTCGAGTGGCCGGAGTATGCCGTAGAGGCCAGAGAGGATGCGAAGATGACGCTGTGCAAAATCGAAATCCCGGTTGCTGTAAGTGTCGACGTTAATTTCGGAGAAGACGTCGCCGCGAAAGGCCAGCAGAGCAGGGCTGCAGTCTTCTATCCGCGGAGGAAAACGAAACCGGCGATATCTGCAAGAGGTGGTCTGGGCAAGTTTTTCACTTATCGCCATCAGCCTGCCGATTTCCTCACTGTCAAGCCGGCGCAGTTTCTCAACCAGCTTCTCGGTTTTTCCGAGCAGTTGCGGCATTGAAGGGGCCGGGTGCTCATGGCCTGTTTCCTGGGTTTTGGAAGGGGAGAGCAGTACCAGCATAGTCATCTTCTGGAAAGTATCCTCGTATGGCCTGCAGTATCGTTGCAGGGTTCCGGTGAAAGAGGTGGAAAAGTCACTCTAATTCTTGAAACTGTGAATCGGTGCGGGAATACGGCCACCCCAGGCGACAAAGCGAGATGATTGGCCGACGTTGCGCACCGGCATGATGGGACTGGCGCCAAAAAGCCCGCCGAAACTGACATGATCGCCGGCCTCTTTGCCCGGAACCGGAATGATGCGGGCTGCGGTCGTTTTGTTGTTGACCATGCCAATGGCCATCTCATCGGCGATGATGGCGGAGATGGTATCGGCATCGACGGAGCCGGGGACAGCGACCATATCGAGACCCACTGAGCAGACGCAGGTCATCGCTTCGAGCTTTTCCAGACAGAGTTCGTCTCTGCCCACGGCTTCTGCCAGTACCGCGTCCTCCATCACCGGGATGAAGGCGCCGCTGAGCCCTCCCACCGCCTTCGAGGCGAAGATGCCTCCCTTTTTCACTGCGTCGTTGAGCATGGCGACTATGGCCGTCGATCCCGGCGCGCCTATGGCGTCAACGCCGAGAATATGCAGTATCTCGCCGACACTGTCGCCAACGGTCGGCGTCGGCGCCAGGCTGAGATCGACTACGCCGAACTCGATACCCAGCTCGCGCGATACCTGCCTGCCCACCAGCTCACCGCAGCGGGTGACCCGAAAGGTCGTTTGCTTGATTTCCTCGGCAAGGTCGTCAATGAGCAGATTTTCCGCACCATGGGAGGAAATGAGCCTCTCCAATGATCTGGCGATGACCCCCGGGCCGCTGACGCCGACATTGAGCACGGCATCGGCTTCGCCGGTGCCGTGAATGGCACCGGCCATGAAGGGGTTGTCGCCTGGCTGGTTACAGAAGGCAACGAATTTAGCGGCTCCGAATCCGCCGGAATCACGTGTGCTCTCGGCGAGATCCTTGACGGTCTGACCGACCATGGCCAGGGCGTCCATATTGATGCCTTTTTGGCTGCTGGCAATATTGATGGAGGCGCAGACCTTGTTGGTGACTGCCAGTGCCTCGGGGATGGCAAGAATATACTCGCGGTCGGATTCGGTGAGCCCTTTTTCCACCTGGGCGGAGAATCCGCCGAGGATATCGACACCGGCGATGTCTGCAGATTTTTCCAGACACCTGGCCAGCCGCACAAACTGCGCGCGATTGTAGCCGGCGCCGACCAGGGCGATGGGTGTGACCGAAATCCGTTTATTGACCACGGGAATGCCCAGCTTGCGGCCGATTTTGTCGCAGGTAGGAACGAAGTTTTCAGCCAGAGACTGAATTTTTCGCTCTATATTATAGCAGGTGGTTTCCACGTTATCACTGCGGCAGTCCAACAGGTTGATGCCCATGGTGACGGTACGTACGTCGAGGTTTTCTTTCTGGATCATTTCGACGGTGGCAAGGATTTGATCCGAGCGTAGCATGACGAGTTCCTCCTGAAGATGACCGGGGTAAGCGCGGTGACAGCTATTTCATCGTCACTTCATTGGTGACCCTGAAAATTTCGTAGTGCTGCATCATCACATGCATCTCCGACTGCAGCGCATAACACTCAAGATCGTCTCTGAGATCCTTGATCGATTCGACATGACTGAGATCAATCTGCAGAATCATGGTGTAGCGGCCTTCGGTGAGGGTTGTTGACAGGTCGAGAATGTTGATGTTGCGCTGGTAGCAGAATGAGCTTATGCCATAGACCAGCCCGCTCTTGTTGACTCCCTGGGCTGTGACGATATAGGTTTTGGCAGGCAGTGTTACCATCCCGCTCTCCAGGGCCAATTGCATGGGCTTAATGATGATGTCGAATTCATTACCGCCGTCGGCTGCCGAAATGCGAGCGAAGACTTCGTCGACGGTTACCTCTTCGTCAAAACTGGCAATGAGGATCATGGTGAGATAGCCGCGCAGGATTGACTGATTGAGGTCGGCAAGATCTCCGTTAAGCTCAAAAATAGCCCCTGTGACTGCGGCAATGATGCCGGGCCGGTCTTTGGCCATCACAGATATGATCATCTGTCGCTGCATGCTGTAAACTCCTTGCTGAATTGGTACGAAAGAGAGGTGCGCTGGCGAAAAGGCACCATTGTATACTGGAAAAACCAGACTTGTAAACAACTATTACGGCGCAGACCGGTAAAGGCTGGGGCGAGAAATGGCGGCGTGAGTCATGGAGGCAACTGCCGGCTTTGGGAGAAAAATCCGAAAAATGACGAGATCTTCCGGCTGGCTATCTGTAGCCAAATTTCTTTTGCATCGTCGTTGCCTGGGCCTTCCTGCCTTCCAGCATGTTCTTGAGTACCTTCAATTCGGCCCGGGCCAGGCGGAGCTGTTCCTGCAGCTGGGGTGCGGGGCGCTCTGAGGTATCGGCGAGCTGGTCTTCCAAGACGTGGACCTTGGCCTGGCATTTGTAGAGTTCCTGGGCGATAGCTTTAATAGACATCTGTGTGCGTCTCCTTACGATGGCTGGAGAGTCATTCCTCCAGAGCAAGCGCTACCATTTCCCGTACCTGCGGGTTGTGGTCGTTTTGCATGGCGACAATCAGCTCTCTGGCCTCGGTACCACCGATTATCCCCAGAATGCCTACGGCTTCGCCGCGCAGCAGGGAAGAGGGGTTTTCGAGGAGGCGGGCAAGAGAGGGTACGGCGCGGCCGAGATGTGCGTTACCCTGGGCCTGCATCTCTTCAAAAAGGATGGTAAGACCGAGTCGGACGTTGAAACGGTCGTCTTCGAGCAGTTCGCCGCTCCAGTCGAAATAGGCCGGTTTTCTTCTGAACATGGCAATGATATTTTCCACATGGCCCATCTCCAGAAAATCGGCAATTACCTTCTTTAGTTCTTCGTCGTTTACCGTACTCATAGTGGTGTTACTTCATTATAACTTTTAGGTTGCAGTTACCAGTCCTATGCCGGCGCCGACGAACAGCGAGGCGAAAAGACGGCTTAGCAGTTTTTCCAGGCGACTGTTCCTGATGTTCGCCCCCGTTGCGGCGCTGACTCTGGCGTAGAGAAAGAGGCAGACGAAGGAGTAGGTCATGAATGTTGCTGTCAGCAGGGTGAACTGAGGCACAAGCGGGCGCCCATGATCGAAAAACTGGGGAAAGAGAGCGGCGGTGAAGATTATGGCCTTGGGGTTGCTCAGTGCCACCATCAATCCCTGGGTATAGAACCTGAGCGCGGTTCCAGACCATCGGGGACTTTCAAGCTTTGAAGGGGCTGAGAAAAAACCGTAGCGCCAGAGACGGATGCCGAGATAGACGAGGTAGAGAGCGCCGATGGTCTGGATGCCGCCAAAGGCCGTCGCAGAAAACATAATCACGGCGCTCAGCCCCAGAACCGACAGTAGGGACATCACCAGCAGGCCAGTGATGTTGCCAAGTATGGTATACACAGTCCGGCCGACGCCATATGCTATGCTGTGGCTGGCCACCAGCAGGACGGCGGGCCCGGGTGTAATGGTGGCCACCAGGGCGATCGATGAGAACAGCAGCCAGTTGTCGAAGTCCATATGATCTCTGTCTCAGTAAATATCATCTATCTTCTCCCTCAACATATACACAATGGCCAAAGAAAAATCATCAGTATGCGCGGCTGCGGCGGAAAAAGTTTGGGGGCGACAGAGGTTTTTATCGGCTCCATGGTCGTAACCGGAATAGAGAGTGTCACTATTGGGGTTTGTGACTCTCCACTGCTCCCTGTTGAACCCACCCATCAAGCAGGGCGATATCATTTTAGGCCAGGTGCTCCTGCATATAGGGCATCGCCGGTTCCTTCTTCCCTTTGATGCACAGAATACGTTCGCTTTTTCCCGGTCCTCCGGGAATGACTGGTTTGCCATGGTCGCTGCCGGCGACGTCAGCATAGTCGATCTCTGCCTGCCCTTGATCTTCTCTGGCTTCGGCGTGAGTTTGAGGAGTTTGGTGTTCTTTGGCAGGCCTGCCGCCGAAGACGAGTTCACCGCCGAAATAGCCGATGGCTACCACGGTAAGAAAGCACAGTGCATAGAGACCCGGATAACTGTCTTTCTGCGCTCTCGATCTCCGGTGGCGGATAAAGGCTATGGATAACAGGATGAAAGCACGGTGGCCAGGCCGATTTTCATTGTGATGGCAAGAACCCAGGTATCGCCGCGGAGATACTGCCAATCCATATAGCCGAGCGCAACTGCAGGAAAAATTCCGACTAGTGCAAGAAACGACGCAGTGTCTTGCCGATCTTGAAAGACCACGGCTGCGGAAACGCAGGCTGAGAAGTGCGAAAATGAAGGCGGCCATGACCTTGCCGTCATTGCCGTATTCTCCTTCAGGCATGGGCGCATCATTTTCCAAGGCCTCCAGGGCCGGTGTATTAACAAAGAGCTTAAGATAGGCGCCGTGGGGACTTTTTCCAGGATAAATTTCATCCTTTCCGGGCCAGGTAGACCATGAAGTGTAGGGATTGGTTCCACCTCAGTACCGAAAAGTGTCGGTGAGCCGGCATGAGGCGGATGTTTCCTGTCGGCAGTGGCCCGTTGCTACTCCATAAAGCTGAGCAGCAGCCACATATAGACTGCCAAAAGAACGGCGACCCACATTACCATATTTCCCGTGGGCCGCAGCCTTGAAGCTTTGGCACCAGGATAGTGGAGCTTGGCAAGATGTTCGGTAAGGCGGACTATGCGGCCAAAGAGAGCTTGGCGGAATTGCCTGTCGGTTCGCCACATCCAGGCGAAGCCCCGGCCGATGATTTTTGGAAAAAAGCGGCGGTAGAGCCATTCCGAATCGAGGTTGACCGAGTGCAGTTCCGGCGGATACAATCCCCGAAGGTTGAGCCAGACGAAGGCCAGGGCCGAGAAGAAGAGCAACTGGGTCTGGGTGAGCACGTGGGTGACGTCATAGGGGTGATAGGTGGCATCAAAGGGCAACAGGCTGTAGAGAGCGCTTGGGTAAATGCCTATAGCCATGCACAGTACGGCGGCAATGGTCATGGCGATAAGCATGTTGGTTGGCGGCTCAGAAGTGCGGATGCCCGAGTCGTGAGCAAAAAAGGCGAAATAGGGGATTTTGATACCGGCATGGTGAAACACACCGGCGGAGGCGAAGAGCAGCATCAACCAGACCCAGCCGTAGCCCTCTTCGACGGCGGCCGTCATGACCATCGATTTGCTGACGAAACCGCTGAAAAGGGGAAAAGCGGAAATAGAGGCCGCACCGACGATACACAGCACGGCCGTCTTGGGCATGCTTTTGTAGAGTCCCCCAAGATCGGAGCCGTTGATGCGCCCGGTCATGTGCAGCACTGCCCCCATGGTCATAAAAAGCAGACCCTTGAAGATAATGTCGTTGAAGGCGTGGGAAACCGCACCGTTAAGGGCCAGGGCAGTGCCGATTCCGATACCACAGATCATGAACCCGACCTGGTTGATGAGGCTGTAGGCAAGCACCCGTCGCAGGTCGTTTTCGATCACGGCGAAAAAAATAGGAAAACAGGTCATGGCGGCACCGATAAAGACCAGAAGCTCGGTTCCAGGAAAGCTTCGGGCCAGGGCGTATACAGC
The DNA here is from genome assembly GCA_937132035.1 of uncultured Desulfobulbaceae bacterium. Classification (GTDB taxonomy): domain Bacteria; phylum Desulfobacterota; class Desulfobulbia; order Desulfobulbales; family Desulfocapsaceae; genus Desulfopila_A. The sequence goes on from CAKZOA010000055.1 coordinate 13,151, forward strand.
CACCTTAGTAGTGAAGGCGCTTAAGAACACAGTGCCCGTGGGGGTGGCTTCCGGGTAGGCATCGGTCAACCAGTTGTGGAGCAGCGGAAAACAGGCTTTGATTCCGAAGGCCAGAAAGATGCGCCAGCCGGCGATGCCG
>CAKZOA010000056.1 GCA_937132035.1 uncultured Desulfobulbaceae bacterium
CGTGGGTGAAGAGCATCGCTTCCCCACCAAGGAGCACATCGACGAGCTCAAGCTGTTTCCGAACTCTACCATTCTTCTCGAACCGCTGGGCAGGAGCACCGCCCCGGCAATTTGCGGCACCGTTGAATACATCCGCCATCTGCGGGGCGAGGATACCATCGTCCTCGTTCTGCCCTCGGATCACCTCATCGGCCGGGAACAGGTTTTTACCGAGGTGGTAACCGAGGCGGCCGAGTTGGCGCAGAAGGGGCGAATCGTCACCTTCGGCATTCCTATCGAACGGGCCGAGACGGGGTATGGTTATATAAGGGAAGGAGCTGATGGGGTTGTCGAACGTTTCCGTGAGAAGCCCGATATCGAATCGATCAAAAACTATATCGACGAGGGCGGCTGGTATTGGAACAGCGGCATGTTCACCTTTACCGTCGATATCTTCCAGCGGGAAATGCTCAGGTACGCACAGCAGATGCAGCAGTGCATGACCAAGGCCATTGCCAACGGCAGCCAAGACGGCGACTTCTATCGTTTCGATGCCGTGAGCATGGCTGATGTCGAGGACACCTCCATTGATTATGTGCTTATGGAGAAAACGGACTGTGCATCCGTGGTGCCGGCTGATCTGAATTGGAGAGATGTCGGTTCCTGGCAGGCGGTGTGGGAAATCATGGCCCAGGATGACCATGGCAATGTCTGTTGGGGTGATATCATGCTCGAATCTACCACCGACAGTCTGGTGGTGGCCGAGGACAAGCTGGTGGCCGCAGTGGGGTTGGAAAATACCGTGGTGGTGGAGACCGCTGATGCGGTGCTGGTCTCCTCCATGGGTGCGGTTCAGGATATCAAGAAAGTCGTCGGCCGTCTCAAGGCTTTGAACCGGGATGAGTTCCGCCTTCATGCAACTGTTCACCGTCCCTGGGGAAGCCGCACCATCATCAAGGAAGAGGGGCATTACCGTATCAATAAGCTCCGTATCAGCCCCGGGTCCGGAATGGCACTGCAGAAGCATTATCATCGTTCCGAGCACTGGCTGGTTGCCAGCGGCACCGCCAGGGTCACAAACGGCAGAGAAGTGGTGCTTCTCCATGAAAATCAGTCCAGCTCCATTCCCGCAGGAGTCAAACACAGACTCGAGAATCCCGGCGCCATACCTTTGGAGTTGATCGAGATCCAGATGGGTACCTATCTGGGAGAAGACGACGTCGTCAGGTACGATGAGGAGTACGGCGCATCAAAGGAGTAACCGTCTGCATCCTGCGTTCAGCCGCTTGGCTTGATCTTTTCGCGGATTATTGCAACTAAGCGATCTTATCGCCGAACATGGCATGGATGGCTTGCCTGTCGGCCTTGAGTATGCCGCGTTCGGTTATAAGGCCGGTGACCAGTCGTGCCGGAGTGATATCGAAGGCATAATTCAGTGCCCTGGTGTGGCGCTCGGCTATCCAGACACCGGCGGGAGTGCCGTCGTCGGTCCGTCCTTCCACCCGCATGATCTCCTCACCGGAGCGGATCTCAATGGGAATATCTTTGCCGCTGTCAATTTTCCAGTCAAAAGTAGACGAGGGCAGGGCCACGTAGAAGGGGATGCCGTTGTCGTATGCCGCCAGGGCCTTGAGGTAGGTTCCTATCTTGTTGGCGACGTCGCCGGTGTGCGTGGTTCTGTCGGTGCCGACGAGGACCAGATCGACTTCGCCCGATTGCATGATATGGCCGCCTGCATTGTCGGTGATAAGGGTGTGGGCTATTTTTTCCTGGGCCAGTTCCCAGGCCGTCAGTTTGGCTCCCTGGTTCCAGGGCCTGGTCTCGTCGACCCAGACATGGATATCTATACCGGCATCCCGTGCGGCATAGATGGGTGCGGTGGCGCTGCCGTAATCGACAAAGGCCAGCCAGCCGGCGTTACAGTGAGTGAGAATGTTGACCGTCCGGCCCTCCTTGCCCTTGCTGATCTCTTCTATCACCGTTCTGCCGTGCTCGCCGATACCCCTGCAGAAGTGCGCATCTTCGTCGGCAATAGCCAGGGCTGTCTGAAAAATCCGCTGACGCTTGGCTTCCGGAGTCTCTTCTCGGTTCATGGCTTTTTCGATTCGCTCCACGGCCCAGCTCAGATTTTTCGCCGTCGGCCGGCTTGTCAGCAGGTATTTGGCCGCTTTTTCCATATCATCTGCAAAGGTGCTGTCGCCGGCCCGACAGGCGGCCAGGTGCATGGCAAATCCGGCCGTGGCGCCTATCAGGCCGGCACCCCGGACATGCATTTCGCGGATAGCCTGCCAGGCCTGTTCGAGGCTTGTCAGTTTTTCTATGACAAATTCGTGCGGCAGGTGGCGCTGGTCGATTATGCAGACGGTGTTGCGGTCTTTCTCCAGGGGCCAGATAGTTCTATAATGTTGTCCGTTTATATTCATGGTGGGCCGGCATGGTGCAGTTGAGGTTGGGGTGGAGATATCTCAATGGGGCAACAGTATACACCAAAGAGTCGGCCTGGGAAACAAGCGTTTGTCTCTGGTGGCATGGCTCTTCTGCTGGCAGGAGGGCAAGTGACGGTACACGACCACCAGAAACTACAATTCTGTAATATTTTTGGTTGAAAGTTACAGAAATGTGAAAGTTGCGCCAGGCTCTGTCGGAGATAATAGGGGAGGTAACGAATTTATATAATAGTAAAAAGTTGAAGAAATTGACTTTTGGTATGCTCTTTGGAAGAGCCACATGGACGTACTTGGGAGAGTCGTCGTGCAAATCGGTTATTGAGGAGAGGTGTTTGCGGCAGGGAGTGTCGCAGGCTGATTGTGACAGCAACGAATGGAGATTACGATGGTAAAAGCGGATACTGCGTTTATTCTGGCCGCAGCCGGGCTGGTACTGCTCATGACGCCGGGGCTTGCGCTCTTTTACGGCGGTATGGTACGCGGAAAAAATGTTCTGGGGACGATCATGCAGAGTCTGTTCATGATTTCCCTTATATCCATAGAGTGGGTCTATATCGGCTACTCCATGGCCTTTGGTCCCGATGTTGGGGGATTTATCGGCAGTCTGGCCTGGTTTGGACTCAGCGGCGTCACCAGCGAGCCGAGCCCTGTTTATGCCACGACCATACCGCAGACGGTATTTATGGTCTACCAGTGTATGTTCGCCATTATCACTCCGGCGCTGATCACCGGGGCTTTTGCCGAACGGGTGCGATTCGGCCCTTTTGTCGTCTTTTCGGTGTTGTGGGCCATTTTTGTCTATAATCCTGTCTGTCATTGGATTTGGGGCAACGGCGGCTGGCTGGGCAACATGGGGGTGCTTGATTTTGCCGGTGGTCTGGTCGTCCATCTCACCTGCGGCGTTGCCGCCCTGGCCGGAGTGCTGGTCATAGGGGCGAGAAGAGGCTACGGAAGGGCGAGCTTCATGCCGCACAACCTTCCCATGACCATGCTTGGCACCGGTCTGCTCTGGTTCGGCTGGTTCGGCTTTAACGGCGGTTCGGCACTGGCAGCCGACGAGGTAGCGGCAACCGCTTTCGTGGCTACCCACTTCGCCGGCATGGCGGGCATGGCCATGTGGGTTATTATGGAGCGGATAAACCAGGGCAAGGCCACCACTCTCGGTGCGGCCTCAGGTGCCATTTCGGGTCTGGCCACCATAACGCCGACCGCCGGTTTCGTTGGAGCAAATGCCGCCATCGTCATAGGCCTGATCGCTGGGGTTGTCTGCTACCTGGCTGTGAATGCCAAGGCCAGATTCAAGCTTGATGACTCTCTTGATGTGGTTGGCATACACGGTGTCGGTGGGCTCGTGGGGACACTCTGTCTTGGTGTGTTTGCTTCAACGGCGGTGAACCCAGGTGGTGTCGACGGCCTGATTCATGGTAACCCGGCACAGCTGTTTATCCAGTTCAAGGGTATTGTCATCGTCGGTGTCTACACCTTCGTGGTCAGCTGGATTCTGTTCAAGCTGATTCATGTGACCATGGGATTGAGGCTTAGCGAGGAGGACGAGGTGCAGGGTCTTGATAAGTGCGAGCACTCCGAGACGGCCTACAACGATTAGTATTGCTCCAGTATCGCGACTTGCTTCTGTGGGGTCTATGATGCTAGATTGAATTGAGTAGCAGGCAGGTGCAGACACAGGCAGGTGCATCTGGCCGACGGAGAGCACGGGGACTGCACTGGGTGTGCCGTAAAATGCCAAGGTTCTTCCCTCTGCCGTTATGGCGCGAGGGAGATAAGGATGAACGAGGTACTTGCAAATGAAAAAAATCGAAGCGATAGTAAAGCCGTTCAAACTCGACGATGTCAAGGATGCCCTGAACGAAGTTGGCATTCAGGGTATGACCATCTCGGAGGTCAAGGGGTACGGCCGCCAGAAAGGACACAAGGAGATTTACCGGGGTGCCGAGTACGTGGTGGATTTCATTCCCAAGACAAAGGTGGAGGTTGTGGTTGCCTCCGACCAGGTAGACAAGGTTGTCGGGGTTATACGCGATGCCGCCAGCACAGGCAAGATCGGTGACGGTAAGATTTTCGTTTTACCGGTGGAGCGTATCGTCAGAGTGCGGACGGGAGAAGAGGATGAGGATGCGGTTTAATCGATGAAGCCTCCATTGCGTGCCAAAAGAGAGGCTCTTGAGGAGCTCTGGCGTCAAGGCCTCAGTGGCCAGGCGCTGCTGAGAGGGCATTCCAAGCTGGTGGATGAGTTCGTACAGGAGTGCTTCCTTGGCAGCGACATCGCCGGAGCCGAGGAGTCCGTGGCGCTGGTTGCTCTCGGCGGCTATGGCCGCCAGGAGCTTTTTCCCTATTCCGACATCGATCTGATGATACTCTTTCGTCCGGAAGTTGAGGGGGATGTGGGGGCCATTGCCGATTCGGTTCTGTATCCCCTCTGGGATACCGGGCTTGAGGTAGGCCACGGTGTTCGCAGTGTCGAAGAGGTGATAGCCCTTGCCGGCGAGGATTTCTATTTTCGGGTCGCCATGCTCGACGCTCGTCTGCTGGCCGGTTCGCAACTGCTCTATTTTGAGCTGTTGTCGCTCTATCGGCAGCAGTTCGTCGAGGGCAAGCGTCTGGAGTTTGTGGAGACCATGGAGCGCTTCCGTCGGGAACGCCGGCTCAAATTCGGCAGTCACTCTTATTTGCTCGAACCCAATATCAAGGAGGGCAAGGGCGGGTTTCGCGATATTCAGGCCATGCTCTGGACTGCCAAGGTGGTGTATGGGCTTGAGGGTCTCACAGGTATAGTCAACGCCGGTATTCTCACAGAAGAAGAGCATGACGCCTTCATTGCCTCCTGGGATATGCTCAGCCGTATCCGTAACCGGCTCCATTATATTTGCAGACGCAAGAGCGATCAGCTCTATTTCGAGCATCAGGAGGAAATTGCCGAGGCCTTTTCCTACGAAGATCGAAGGGGTGTGCTTGGTGTTGAGATCTTCATGCGCGAGATGTACGGCCATATGCAGAATATTGCCGTGGTTACCGATCTGTTTTTCGCTCACGTCGCCGATGTTCTCGGGATCGGCATGGGGGGCGAAGAGATCCCGGACAAGGTCGTCGAAAAGGGCATCGAGTTGCGCAAGAATTCCGTACACCTTGTGGTCGCACCGGCTGAACTGAAAAAAAAACCACATCTGCTTCTCAGGCTTTTTCTGGCTTCCGCACGTCTGGGCGTGCTGGTCCATCATCGCTCTCGCAAGGCTGTTGCCGCCAGTCTGGACCTGGTGAACGACAAGGTGCGCAAGTCCGGTCGGGCCCTCAGTGCCTTTTTGGCCATACTGCAAAGTCGGACGGATATCAGCCGGGTTTTGAGCGACATGCTGGAGACCGGTCTGCTGTCCGCCTATATACCGGAATTCGAGAAAGTCCATACCCTGGCCCAGCACGATGTCTACCATATCTATACGGTGGACCGGCATTCCCTGCAGGCCGTGGTGGAGATGCAGCAGGTGGTGATCGAGCAGGAGCCGGTGCTGGCCATGGTCGATTCACCTTCGGTTCTTTTTCTTGCGGCCCTGCTGCACGATATCGGCAAAGGATCGGGCCGGGACCACAGTGAGGCCGGGGCCGAGATCGCCTCTGGCATCGCCCGGCGGATGGGTCTTGGCGAAGAGGAGTGTCGCGATCTTCGCTTTGTGGTTGAAAAGCACCTTTTTATGCCGGAAAACGCCCTGAGGCGGGATCTTAACGACAGTGAGTTCATTCGCGGCTGTGCCGAGCAGGTGGGTAAGGCCTCGCGGCTGGCCATGCTCTATCTGCTTTCCATTGCCGATTCAAGGGCTACCGGACCTTCGGCCTGGAGTGAATGGAAGGCGACGCTTCTGCAGGAACTCTTTTTGAAGATCAAGCCCTATCTGGAGCTGTCGAGATTCGATTATGCCCACGCGGGTCTGGTGGAAAGCCAGGTGGAGCAAGGCGTGGTCTGGCTGCGGCAACAGGTGGCGGATCTGCTCAAGGACGAGAAGGGGCTGCGGATGGATATCGATGATCTTGCCCCTGATTATCTGCTCTCCTTTACGCCGGAAATCGTTGTCGGCCATATGCTCACCCATCGTGACAGGTACCGTCTCCTGCGGCAGAAATCTCTGGTTTTTGCCGCCGACGGCGGAGAGAACTGGTCGCTTTTGATCATGTCCCACGACCAGCCGGGGCTGCTTGCCAAGATATGCGGGGTCATGGCCCTGAATAATCTGACTGTGCTGAACGCCCGGATTTTCACCTGGGTGGACGGTACCGCCGTTGATGTGCTCGAGGTAAGGTCCACCGATGGTCTCGGCTTTGAAGAGCGGGACTGGCAAGCTCTCAACAGGGAGCTTGATCTGGCCATCACCCACCGTCTTGGCCTCAGCCACCGTCTCTACCGTAAGCTCTCGGCCGTTTATGGACGCAAGAGAGATCTTCGCTCCAGGCAGGAGCCCAGGGTGGTTGTCGACAACCAGACATCGGCGGCCTATACGGTTATAGAGGTGTATGGCAGCGACCGGGAGGGTCAGCTCTACCGCATCACGCAGGCGCTGGCCGATTTTAAGATAAATATTCACAAGGCGTTCATCGCCACGGAGGTGGTCCGGCTGATCGATGTGTTCTATGTCCTCGATGCGGCCGGTGAGAAAGTACACGACCCCGAATTCGAGAAGGAAATCGTCGAAGGCCTCCTGTATGCGGTGGGTCGCGAAGAAGAGAATAAATGACATTCTTGTAATATGTTAACATTTACATATTGCGTTTTATGTAATAAATGGTAAAAAGAAACAACCGATTTGCAGACGACTCCAGGGTCTTGGGTTACAACAATTCTATTCAGTAAGGAGACAGTAAAAATGACCAGAGAAGAAATAATGAAAACCATTGAAGAGCAGAATATTCGCTACTTTCGTCTTCAGTTCGTTGATATATTCGGGTTGATGAAGAACGTGGCGCTGCCGCTGAGTCAGGTGGAGAAAGCCCTGGATGGCGATATTATGTTCGACGGCTCTTCCATTGATGGTTTCGTTCGCATCAACGAGTCCGACATGTACCTCAAGCCGGACTATGACACTTTTACCGTTTTGCCGTGGAGAAACAAATCAGGTATCGCCGCCGCACGTATCATCTGCGATGTCTACAAATCCAACGGCAAGCCTTTCGAGGGCTGCCCGCGCGTCAACCTCAAGCGCATCCTCTCATCTGCCAGAGATATGGGCTTTACCATGAACGTCGGCACCGAAGCTGAGTTCTTTCTCTTTAAAAAGAAAGAAGACGGCAGCCCCAGTACCGAAACAAATGATGTCGCCGGCTACTTTTCGCTCGACCCCGAGGATACAGCCAATGATTGCCGCCGAGAAATAATCGAAACCCTGGAGTTCATGGGTTTTGAAATCGAGGCAAGCCATCATGAGGTTGCCGAGGGACAGCATGAAATCAACTTCAAGTATGCCGATGCCCTGGCGGCTGCCGACAACACCGTCACTTTCAAGTGGGTTGTCAAGACCATCGCCAAGAATTACGGCCTGCATGCCACCTTCATGCCCAAGCCGATTTTCGGCATCAATGGTTCCGGCATGCACACCAACCAGTCGCTGTTTAACCTCGACGGCACGAATGCGTTCTTTGATGAGTCGGACAAACTGCAGCTTTCCGAGGTGGCCTATCAGTACATCGCCGGCGCCTTGAAAAATGCCCGCGGCTTCGCAGCGGTCACCAACCCCCTGGTCAACTCCTACAAGCGGCTGGTTCCTGGTTATGAGGCGCCGGTCTACGCCGCCTGGTCGGCTTCCAACCGGTCGGCTCTGGTGCGGATACCCGCGGCGCGGGGCATGTCCACCAGGACGGAAATACGCTGCCCCGATCCAACCTGTAATCCCTATCTGGCCTTTGCCATGATGCTCAACTCCGGCCTCGACGGCATCAAGAACAAGCTTTCGGCGCCGTCGCCAGTGGATAAGGATATCTTCGAGATGAGTGACGAGCAGATGTCTGCTGAGGGCATCACCGTCCTCCCCGCCAGTCTCAAGGAAGCCGTCGATGAGTTAAAGGCCAATCCCATTGCCAAAGAAACCCTTGGTGAGCATATCTTCGAAAAATACATCGTGGCAAAAACCCAGGAATGGGATGATTTCCGTACCTACGTCTCCCAGTGGGAACTCGATAATTATCTGGCTATCTATTAAAGCTCGATCATCGTCGTCCATGGCCCGCATGTTCTCTGAGCATGCGGGCTTTTTTTTGTGGTCTTGTTCATCTCCTCTGTTTTACTGTCTGGTGTTTCTCTTCTCAAAAAAAACTACCAGAGGTTTCAGATATTCATCATCTATGCTGATGCATTTTCTATTTTGCATGAAATGCTCGGGGTAAAGCCAGGGCGTATTTTTCATGCCAGCATGGGGCTACGGCTCTTGCCATTTTTCCAGAACCACATTAAAGATGAGGCAGAAAACACGGGAGATAAGGGCAATGGCATCGGCAAAGAAGAAAACAGGTGGTGATATAGCCGGGGTGCTGCCGGATATCGTCCGACATAAAGGCTGGCAGGTCAAGCTTGAGCAGCATTCCTTTTTTCCGGTCTGGGAAGATGTGGTGGGAGAGGATCTCGCCGGTTGCTCCAGGCCCTTGAAGGTTGTGAAAAATGTTCTTTGGCTGGAGGTGGCAAACTCGACCTGGATGCAGCAGCTGCAGTTTGAGAAAAGACGTATTCTCGAAGCTGTCAACGCCAGGCTTAGTCGATCGACAATCAAGGATATCAGATTCATGCTCGCAGGAGACGAGCACGATGAAGAACCTCAGAAACAGCCGGGGGTGACCTTTGTGCCGCCCGACCCCGAAAAGCTGCGCAAATTTGAACAGCAGGTCAGCTGTATTGAAGATGAGACCACCCGCGACGGCCTGGTCAGGTTATGGTATCTCACCAAGTCGTGCAGGCGCAGGCGAAAGCCCTGAGCGCAACGCAACTCTTCTTCTACGGCGACGGCATTACCTATAGCAGGAATATTATGCTTTTCAACACTATACTGGAAGCTATCGGCAACACTCCCCTGGTACGCATCAACCGGCTTACCAAGCCCGGAGGCGTAGAAGTCTATGGCAAAATCGAGGCATCCAATCCAGGTGGTTCCGTCAAGGAGAGGATCGCCCTTTCCATGATCGAGGCGGGGGAGGTCGATGGCCAGTTGACCAAAGACAAAATCATTCTCGAGGGGACCAGCGGCAACACCGGCATCGGTCTTGCTATGGTGTGTGCCGCCAAGGGGTATCGCTGCCTTTTGGTAATGCCGGAATCCGCCTCCATTGAACGGCGCAAGATCATGCAGGCCTACGGCGCTGAAATTCTTCTGACACCGGCCGCCAGGAGACCCGATGGGGCCATCG
>CAKZOA010000057.1 GCA_937132035.1 uncultured Desulfobulbaceae bacterium
CTATTGGATTTTCCGGGGAAAAACCAGCGGTGCCGGCTATGGCGAGCACTGATCCTCCTTCACTCTTCCCTCAAGTCAGCATTGTGTTCCCCGGCTGGTTGGGCTCCTGCTGTGTGGATATGTTGGGCAGCACATCCTTGAAGCCGGCTGTATATTCAGGAGGCCAGCCCTTCTGCCTGCAGCGCCTCGATCACCGCCGGCCGCTTGGCGACCCGCTGCTGGAAGATGGTGAGCGCATCAAGGTCGGTGACATCAACGTCGGAGTGGCTGGCCCAGTTGGTCACCGTGAAAAGATAGGCGTCGGCAACGGTGAAGACGGAGCCGGTGACATAGTCCCGTCCCTTGAGCTGCTGTGCCACCCATTCATATTTGCGGCGCAGATTTTTGCGAACGATGGCCTTGGCCTCTTCGGGATATCCGCCGCCGAACAGCGGTGAAAAACCCTTATGCAGCTCCGAGGTGATATAATTCTGCCACTCCAGCACCCGGTAGCGCGAAAGCTCGTCGCCTGGGCGCAGCAGATCCTGGCGTTTGGCATGATCGGCAATGTACTGGGCAATCACCGGACCTTCGGTGAGCCGCTGGCCGTCTTTGAGCTCGAGCAGGGGCACCTGGCCGCGGGGGCTGATGGTGTAATAATCTGTGCCGTCCTCAAGTTCGTGCTTGCCGAGGTCGACACGCTTGAGGGTGAAGTCAAGACCGGTTTCCCGCAATATGATATGCGGCGCCAGCGAACAGGCACCGGGGGTGTAGTAGAGTATCATGGTATCCTCCGCATGTGGTGGTTGTGAATATTGGCTATGCAGAGAAAATATATCTGTGGCGGTGGATGTCAATTAAATCACCGGCTGCAGCAGCGTAAAGTTTAAAGTTCCTGCTGCAGCCAGAGGGTGCGTCTACATCATGCGGATATTGAGATTGTGCATGATCCAGATCGAGCCGCCGACGAAAAGGGCCATGATCAGCACCGTAAAAATCATCGCAAGAATGTTCCAGCGCGCCTCGGAAGAGGAGTTGAGATGAAGAAAGTAATAGAGGTGCACCAGGATCTGCAGGACGGCGGCGGTGAAAATAGTTATGATAGTGACTCTGGGTGCCAGCGCTTCGCTCATGACCGCGCCGAAGGCCATCGCCGTAAGAACCACGGAGAGGATAAAGCCTGTGATGTAGGACTTCAGGCTGCCGGTGGTGGCGCCGGTGGAGTGTGAAGTATGTTTCATTTATAACGCTCCCATCAGATATACAACGGTAAAGACGGCCACCCAGACGATATCGAGAAAGTGCCAGAACATGCTCAGACGCATCATTCTCGCCTGGACCATGACGCTGAGGCCCTTGGTTTTGACCTGATACATCATCACCGCCATCCAGACGAGTCCGCTGGCAACATGGAGGCCGTGTGTTCCCACCAGGGTGAAGAAGGCCGAGAGGTAGGCGCTGCGTCCGGGACCGTGGCCTTCGGCGATCAACAGCTGGAACTCGTGGAGTTCCATGGCGATAAATCCCAGCCCCAACAGAAAGGTGAGCGCCAGCCATTGCAGCACACGGCTGTCTTTGCCGGCATGCATCGCCAGGATGGCCATACCGCAGGCGGCACTGCTCAGCAGGAGCAGCATTGTTTCGATGAAGACGAAGGACAGATCGAAGAGTTCGGCGCCGGTGGGGCCTCCGGCATAGGATTCGCTGAGGACGGCAAAGGTTGCAAAAATGGCTGAGAACAGCACAAGATCCGACATGAGATAGAGCCAGAAACCGAATTCCTGATGGCCGGCGGTGCCGTGTTCCTCAAATACCTCGGCGGTATCGGAGTGGGTACTCATCTGTGCTGGGGTCATTACTTATCTCTCCTGGTCTGGTGGCGAAGGTGCGGAGGCCGCGCCGGGCAGACTGACGCCGGCAGCGGCCAGCTGTCGGTAGCGCTCGTCTTCGTGCTCCTTCACCTCAGAGGCGCTAATGGTGTAGAATATATCGTCGTCGGCGGCGCGCAGGATGACGACGGCGACGATGGCCAGCAGGCTGGCGACGGCCAGCCACCAGATATGCCAGACCATGGCAAAACCGAAGAAAAAGCAGAGTATGCCATTAACCAGCCCAGAGGCCGTGTTCTTCGGCATGTGGATTTCATCATAGTGCTGAGGCCGGACATAGGCGGTGCCTTTTTCCTTCATATCGTCGAAGGCATCAATATCCTCAACCACCGGAATTGTAGCGAAATTGTATTCCGGTGGTGGCGAGGGCGTGGCCCACTCCAGAGTGCGGCCATCGTTCCAGGAATCGCCGGTGAGGTCGCGGTTTTCATTACGTCTTTGTATGCTGACATAGAGCTGGATAATGTGGCAGAGAACGCCTGCGGCGACCAGGAGGGAACCCAGGGCGGCGATGACCAGCCAAGTCTGCCAGGCAGGATTGTCATAGAAGACCATCCGTCTGGGCATGCCCATGAAACCGAGGACGTAGAGCGGGATAAAAGCGAAGTAAAAGCCGATGAGCCAGCACCAGAAAGCCCATTTTCCCCAGCTCTCAACGAGCGAGAAGCCGAAAACCTTGGGAAACCAGTAGGTATACCCGGCCAGGTAGCCAAACAGCGCCCCGGGGATGAGGACGTTATGGAAATGGGCCACCAGAAAAAGGCTGTTGTGAAAGACAAAATCAGCCGGTGGAGCGGCCAGCAGCACCCCGGTCATGCCGCCGACGGCGAAGGTGGAGATGAAGCCCATGGACCAGAGCATCGGCGTGGTAAAGCGAATACGGCCGCGGTACATGGTGAACAGCCAGTTGAAGATCTTGACGCCGGTGGGGATGGCAATAACCATGGTGGCCATACCAAAGACGAAGTTGACGTCCGGTCCCGCGCCCATGGTGAAGAAGTGATGGAGCCAGACGCAGAAGGACAGCACCGTGATCGACGCCGTCGCCCAGACCATGGATGTATAACCGAACAGCCTCTTGCGTGAAAAGGTGGCCACCACCTCGGAGAAGATACCGAAGGCCGGCAGGACGACGATGTAGACTTCGGGATGACCCCATATCCAGAAGAGGTTGGCGTACATCATCATGTTGCCGCCCATATCATTGCTGAAAAAATGGGTGCCGATGTAGCGGTCGAAAGTGACCAGGGCCAGAGCCACCGTCAGCACCGGAAAGGAAAAGAGGATGAGGATGGAGGTGCACAGGGCGTTCCAGGTGAATATGGGCATGCGCATCAGTTTCATGCCCGGACAGCGCATGCTGAAAATAGTGACGATGAAGTTTACCGCCGTCAAAAGCGAGCCCAGCCCCGAGAGCTGCAGGGCCCAGAGCCAGTAATCGACACCGGATCCGGGACTGTACTGCAGTTGCGTCAGAGGGGCATAGCCCGACCA
>CAKZOA010000058.1 GCA_937132035.1 uncultured Desulfobulbaceae bacterium
CGCCGCTGGAGCGCTGGTGCCGCTCACTGCCAAGGCAGATGCTGCCAGAAAAATGATCGAAGAGGCCAGGATGAGCATCAGGGTTTTGGCGCCGCGCATTATCTTCACCTCTTGACCGGTGGTAACTGTTGTTAAGTAATCTGTGAGCATTGTCGTCAATAAAGCAATCACTATGCCATAAAATTAACCTGTTGAAATGGCTTTCAAATATTCAAAAATCTCTGTGTAGTACGAACGTTTGAACAAATTATTTCCCGGTATGTTACAATTATTGCGCACCTGGCGCCGCCGTGTGCCGCCGGAGGCAAACTGCCGCTGCCGGCGAGAAAAAAACAGCTGCTGCTAACAATGTTTGAAAAAGAGGAGAAAATTGTGTAGATATTTGATTTTACATGCTGATGAAGCGAACAGTAGCCAGGGGGATAGACACTTCTGCAAGCACAGGATCATCACGATACACACTCATCATATGTCAAGACGAGATAAGCTCGGGAGGGGGAAGGATGCTTAGGAAAACGGTTAAAGCAATGGGCTGTATGCTGTGTGCGGGCATGCTGCTTTTGGGCGCCATTCAGGCTACGGCGGCAACCATCAAAGTTGGTGCTATCCTTGCGGTCAGCGGACCGGCCTCCTTTCTCGGAGGACCGGAACTGCGTTCCTTGGAAATGCTGGTTGAGCGGGTGAACGCCGAAGGTCTGGCCGGGGATCACACCATCGAGCTGATCGTCAAGGACAGCGGCGGCAGTTCGGAAAAAGCGGTTTCCTTTGCCAAACAGCTCATCGAAGAGGAGCGGGTATTTGCCATAATAGGTCCCTCCACCAGCGGTGAAACCTTCAAAATCAAAAAACTCTGCAACACCAATGAAACAATCTTGATCTCCTGTGCCTCGGCGGAGTTGATTGTCAATCCGGTGGCTCCCTTTGTCTTCAAGACGGCTCCGAGCGACTCGTTGGCGGCGCGCAAGATATTTATGACCATGGAGGAGATGGGAATAAAAAATGTCGCTGTTCTCACCGGCAACACAGGCTTCGGTAAAGCCGGTAAGCAGCAGATCACCGCCATAGCTCCCGAGTATGGCATCAACATTGTCGAAAGTGAAGTCTATGATAAAAAGGCTACGGACCTCTCCGCCATCGTCGCCAAGATCAAGGCCAACGGTGAGGTAGAGGCGGTGATAAACTGGTCGATTGTTCCGGCTCAGTCAATCATAGCCAAGAACATCAGGCAGATTGATTGGGATGTGCCGCTTTTTCAGAGCCACGGATTCGCCAGCATAAAATATGTGAAAGCCGCCGGTGCTGCAGCCGAAGGGATTATCTTTCCGGCAAGCAGGCTTATCGTTGCCGAATACCTGCCCGACGGTGAGCGCAAAAACTTCCTTATGGGGTATATCAATGCCTACCAAAAGCGTTATGATGAGGAAGTATCCACCTTCGGCGGCCATTCCTACGACGCCATGATGATTCTCGCAGATGCCATTGCCACGGCGGGCTCCAACACGTTGGAGGTGCGAAAGGCTATTGAGAATACCACGGGCTATTTCGGCACGGCCGGAGAGTTTAACTTCTCGCCGACGGACCACAGCGGTCTGTCAATCGATGCTTTTACCATGGTGACTGTCAAGGACGGCACTTTCGTCCCTTTCACCCTCAAGCAGTAAGCCGCAGGGTCCGTAACGGTATTGTCGCCCCTCTATTTTTCAGTCGCCCTCGAAGGTGCAGAAAGAATGCACCTTCACTCCCTCCTGGCGCAGCCTGTCGCTGCCGCCAAGGTCGGGCAGGTCGATGATGGCTGCGGCCTCGATGATCTCGCCGCCCAGCCGCTTGATCAGCTGGGCCGCCGCCAGCATGGTGCCGCCGGTGGCTATGAGATCGTCGATCAGGAGCACCCTGTCGCCTGTCTGCAGGGCATCGGTATGGATTTCCACCTCCGCTTCCCCGTATTCAAGGGCATAGCTTTCGGCAATAGTGTCATAGGGGAGCTTTCCTTTTTTGCGCACCGGTACGAAGGAGGTGTTGAGCAAATAGGCCAGCGGCGCACCCATGATGAAGCCGCGGGCATCAATGGCCACTACCGAATCGACCTCTTCCTTGAGATAACGGTAGACGAATGCGTCGATTACCCGCCGGAAGACAAGTCTGTCTTCCATCATTGTCGTGATGTCGCGAAAGACCACCCCTTTTTTAGGCCAGTCGGGAATGGAACGAATATGTTTTTTCAGCTCGTCGAATGAAGTTTCCATGGTAGTGGTATCCATACTTTAAGAAAAGGGAGGGACAGTCTTATAAAATGATGTATTTGCAGAGCGCAAGCAGGGTGATAATAGAGACGCTTATATTGATGTCACCGCTCTTGCCTGCCAAAAGCTTGATGAGGGCATAGCTGATGAAGCCGATGGCAATGCCGTCGGCGATGCTGTAGGTGAGGGGCATCATCACGGCGGTGACTACCACCGGCGCCGATTCGGTAAGATCCTGCCAGTTGATCGAGGATATCGAGCTTATCATCAGCACGCTGACAAAGAGCAGCGCCGAGGCCGTGGCGTAGGAGGGAATCATCATGGCCAAGGGTGAGAAGAACAGCGCCAGGATAAAACAGACGGCGACGGTAACCGCCGTCAGTCCGGTGCGACCGCCGGAGGCAATACCGGCACTGCTTTCGATATAGGAGGTTGTGGTCGAGGTACCTAAGAGAGAACCGGTCACGGAGGCGCTGCTGTCGGCCATCAAGGCTCGACCGAGTCTTGGCAGCCGATCTTTTTCGTCAAGCAGATCACCCTCCTTGGCAACGGCGATGAGGGTTCCTGAGGTATCGAAAAGGTCGACGAAGAGAAAGGCGAATATAACCGCATATAATCCCGCTTCAAGGGCGCCGAAAATATCGAGTTGAAGCAGCGTGGGACCGATGGAAGGCGGAAGAGAGACGATTCCCCTGTATTCGATCAGACCGAAAAAGAAGCCTGCTGCGGTGGTGGCGAGGATGCCTATTATGACGGCGCCGGGAATTCTGCGATAGTAGAGGGCGGTGATAATGAAGAAACCAAGGAAAAACAGCAATACCTGGGGAGTGGTAACATCTCCCAGGGTTACCAGTGTGGCCTGATGGTCGACAATGACCCCCGCTCCCTGCAGGCCGATGATGGCCAGAAAGAGTCCGATGCCGACGGCTATGCCGGTTTTCAGCGACATGGGTATGGCGTTTATTATCCATTCGCGTATTCTGAAAACGCTGAGAAGCAGGAAAATAATGCCCGACCAGAAAACGCAGCCCAGGGCGATCTGCCAGCTCTGACCCATGCCGAGAACAACGCCGAAGGTGAAGAAGGCGTTGAGGCCCATACCCGGCGCCAGGGCAACGGGATAGTTGGCAGCAAAGCCCATGACCGCTGTACCCAGGGCGGCGGCAATGCAGGTGGCGACGAAGACCGCTCCGAAGTCCATGCCGGCGTTGGCGAGAATACCAGGGTTGACGGCAATGATATAGGCCATGGTGAGAAAGGTGGTGATTCCTGCGATGATTTCGGTGCGGACGGTGGTGCCGTTGTCGCTGAGTTTGAATACTTTATCCAGCAAAGCCATTGTCGTTTCCATGTGTTTGGGGGGATCAGGGGTATTCCGGCTGTCGTTCATGCTGAAAACGGTAACCGGACCGGTTTCGTCAGGCCGGCTATAATACCTTCCGCCGGCTCGAGAATCAAGACTCCTGGCAGTTGTCTGTTTTCGGCGGCAACTCTGGTCCGGCGGTTATGCCGAGAATGGTATGCCATATACCGTCGTGGCGCCATTTTTGCAGAATGTGCACTGGCAGCGTCGACAGATGCTTTTCCACCTTGACCGCTTCGCTTCCCAGAAGCCCGGAAAGCACAAACCATTTCTGGCGGAGAAAGCCCGGAGAACGGATGATCTCCTTCATGATATCGTAGTGGATGTTGGCGACGAGCAGGTCAGAGGCCAGGGCGGTGAAACCCTCCGCCTGGGCGTTCACCACCACGATGGTGTCCTCGAGGTTGTTTGCGAGGACATTACCCCTGGCTGTGGTGCAGGCGAGGTAGTTGAAATCGATCGCCACAACTCTTTTGCAGCCACACTTGGCCGCGGCAAGGGCAAGAATACCGGTGCCGCAGCCAAGGTCGAGCATGGTTTCCACCTTGCCGCCGGCACAGGCGATCTCGATTGCCTTGAGACAGTCGCGGGTGGTGGGATGGAGCCCGTTGCCGAAGACCACGCCAGGGTCGAGGACCATGACCGTCGACGCCTCATCGGACGGGATGGAAAATGTAGGAGGAACAATGAGAAATCCGCCGAGGCGAATCGGCTCAAGTTTGCCACCCTGCCATTGTTCGTAGGTTATCTCGTAGGTGTCGATCAGCTGCAGATGCGGATTCTGCTCAAGCAGCAGCTGTATGGATTCCGAGGCCTGTTGCCGGAAAAAGACGAAGGAGGAGCCATCTTCCTCCCAGGTTCCAAGATAGTTTTCATTAACAATCTTTTCGTCTTTTGCTATGCTACCTTCGAGGTAATAGATATGAAGCGGTGATTCGGGGGTAAGCGGAGCGGATGACATAGGCAGCGGTCGTGGTGGATTGTCGGTTGCCGGCAATATAAGACAGGTATTCCGGCGATCTGTTTTTTGTCTCTTTGCTGTTCCTATATACCTGCTGAAGCTCTTTTAGGCAAGCACGCTGCGGAGCGCCTTCAAAAGAGTTCCGGCATAGCCCCAGCGGTAGACAGCTTCAAACCTCTTTTCTGGGGACCGCAAGAGCTGCCGCCGCCTGTCGTCGTAAAAAGAGTAG
>CAKZOA010000059.1 GCA_937132035.1 uncultured Desulfobulbaceae bacterium
AGCGTTGCCGAAGTGGCGGAATTGGTAGACGCGCTAGGTTCAGGGTCTAGTGGGGGTATCCTCGTGGAAGTTCGAGTCTTCTCTTCGGCACCAAAGTTACCAAAGGGCTGTTTTCTCATACAGAGAAACAGCCCTTTGGTATTTCACCCCCCACTATCGCTTCCCCGTTGCTGGCAATACGGTAATACATTTTCCAGCCCCCGTATAGCATGAACGACGCTTTATGGCAATGCCGCACTTCCCCCTGTGTTTTTTGTCCATGAGCACCGGAGATGGTATATCACCGTTTAAACGGACACACCGAGAAGGTGGGATTTTTTCGCTCCGACACAAACCGCCCTGGAGTACCTTGCAAGAACACCCCCACGAAACCATAATGGGTTAAGGCTCTATACTTTCTCAAACCTGTTTTGTTGATATTCTCGCAGTGGCCTCTCACCCCGTACCACCCCCATGGTCATTCCCCTATAATTTTACTATTGTACGTTTTTCCAGCTACCTGGGCCATGTCATCACCGTTCTATCAATTTTGATGTCCACCCTTTTCAAAAAAGTTGAAAGTGTTGTGCAAAGGGTCCTTAATTCATTGACGTCCTAACCAAAAAATAATAGAATGGCGCAACATTTTCCAAACAACCCCTGTACCTTACGGGGATTTACTATATTACCACTTTAACCATGGAACATTGAGGAGTTAATAATGCTTGAGCTGAAAAAGGGGGAAGATATCCTTGCCGCAGTCGGCGGCGTGGCCACGATCTCCGAGGCGATGGAGGTATTCCAGGAAACACTGGACACGGCTAACCGGGACAAGATCGCTCTCATCAGGAGTGAAGAGGCGCTGCTGAAAGTCGCCAACGCCATTGTCATGTGTAAACCGCAACGAGTTTTTATCGATGCAGGCACCGAAGAAGACATACAGTGGATTCGCGACTACTCCCTGCAGGTCGGTGAAGAGAAAGATCTTCCCAAAGACGGTCACACCATCCACTTCGACTTACCCCAGGACCAGGCCCGACTCGTCAATCAGACATACTATATCATCAATGAAGGCGAGCAAATGAGCTCACTCGCCAAATCTGTTTTACGCCATGAGGCCCTCGACTACGTCAAAGAATACATGATCGGCATCATGGAGAACAAGACCATGATGGTGGGCTTTTTCAGTCGCGGCCCTGCCGGCGCGGAAGCCGCCATCCCTGCAATTGAAATTTCCTCCTCGGGCTATGTATTCCATTCGGCAGAACTCCTCTATCGAAACTGCTTTAGCGATTTCGACGCCGAGGTCGAGCGGGCCGGACTGTTTTTTACCAATGTCCATGCAGAAGGCCCCAACCGCCCGGAAGATGTTCCTAACGCCCGAATATTCATGGATAGAAGCTGGCAGACAACCTTCTCGACCTTCTGCACCTACGCCGGCAACACCCTGCTGCTGAAAAAAGGCAACCACCGTTTTTCCGTAGATTACGCCACCTATTATAAACGCGAAGAACAGCTGTCAGAGCACATGTTCATCACCGGCATGACCGGACCCGGCGGCCGTAAAACCTTCTTTGCCGGCGCCGCCCCTTCAGGATGCGGCAAAACGACCACCGCCATGGTAGGTTCCGATTTCATTGGCGACGACCTCGCCCAGATCTGGATCGACGACGACGGAATCATCCGCGGCATTAACCCGGAAAAAGGTATTTTCGGCATAGTCGAGGACGTTAACCGCAAGGGCGACCCCTACCTCATGGAGTGTCTGCGCGGCGAAGGCACCGAAGTCATCTGGTCGAATGTACTCATAGATGACAATGGTGTCCCTCAGTGGGTCGGCAATGACGAAGCGACTCCGAGCCACGGCGTCAATTTCCAAGGCGAATGGTATCCCGGCAAAACCGACGAGAACGGCAATCTCGTGCCCATGTCCCATAAGAACTCCCGCTGTACCCTGCTGGCTTCTGCGATCAAGAATCATGCCACAGCTCTGGCCGAAGATCCGGCCGGCGTGCCGCTGAAGGTTTTCACCTACTCCGGTCGAGATGCGGATACCATGCCACCTGTCTGGGTCGCCAAAACCGCAGACGAGGGTGTGATTATCGGGGCCTCCATCGTCTCCCAGGCGACAGCAACCGAAGTCGGCGCCACCGGTGTACGTCGACAGCCATGGGCCAATGCGCCTTTCATACCCGGAGCACTGGCCGACTACATGGAGGCCCAGCTAACGTTTTTCAACTCCGACAAATTTGCCCAAGGCTTCAAGCCTGTTCTCGCCGGACTCAACTATTTCCTCTCCCACGAAAACAGAGGCGGCAACGGCACAGGCCTGCTGGGAGAAAAAAAGGATGTGAAGGTCTGGCTCGGCTGGCTGGAACTCTACGCCAACGGCGATGTCGACGCCATCGGAACCCCCATCGGCATGCTGCCGAAATACGAGGATCTCAAAAAGCTTTTTGCCGACATCGACAAGGAGTATCCCAAATCACTCTACGACATGCAGTTCGCCCTCTACGTCGACAATATTGTCAACCGCATCGATCTCCAGAAAGAGGCATACAGCAAGGAAGAAGATATTCCCAAGCGTCTCTACGAGGTCTACGAGGAGCAGAAAAAGGCACTGCTCGCTCTCAAGGAGCAATACGGAGCCATAGTTGCAATTGAGAATCTGGTTTAAAACTTTGATTGCAGAGTGTATTGACAGGCCGTTCTTCCCTCTCGGGCGGCCTGTTCACGTTGCTTCACAGGCGTATCGTTGACCTGCACTGCGGTGCCATCGCCTGCCAGTGGCCAATGCAGTGCATAAACTCTTCAAATTCCCAGTAAATGCGGCCACGACTCCCCGGAACACATCCACTGCGATGAATTGTGCGGATCATTCAGACAAAACTGTCGCCGAATCCGAGGATAGAGACGATATTGTCGCCCTGTCCCTGGTTCTTACCGCCATCGATATTTCCCATTCAGTCATCAACCGGGAAAACCGTTATCTGATCTGCGTCGCCGAAGAGGACCGGCAGAGAGCCCTGCACAATATCGAACGGTATCATCAGGAAAATAAAGGCTGGCCGCCACCTGCCATCGTTGCCGAAGAGGTGACGTCTTCTCTGCACCCTCCGACACTGCTGGTAATCGGCGGTTTGATGCTCTTCTATTTCGTCACCGGCCCCTGGAGTCAGCACTCGAGGTGGTTCATCGAAGGTGCCGGCGACTCCACAGCCATTCTCCGCCAGGGTGAATATTTTCGCCTGCTCACCGCCCTGACCCTGCACGCCGATCTGACCCATCTGCTGGGCAACTGTTTTTTTGGCTCAATCCTCCTGCATTTTTTCTGCCGGACGGTCGGACCTGGAATGGGAGTCTGCGCCATGCTTCTTGCCGCAGTACTGGGAAATCTTGTCAATGTTGTGCTGCACGGAGAAGGCCATCGTTTTGTCGGCTTTTCAACAGCGGTGTTTGCCCTTATCGGCATGCAGGTCATGCTCAGTTATCATGCCAGCAGAAAACTGTCTAAGCTCCAGATTGCCGCCCCTTTCATGGCAGGTGCCGCACTTCTTGCCATGACCGGTAGTTCGGGGGTACGCACTGATCTCGGAGCCCACCTTTTCGGGATGTTCAGCGGTTTTGGCATTGGTGGACTGCTCATCACCCCCGTTTTTCTGACGCTCCGCCACTCCTCATTTGTGCAGACCGTCCTTTTTATGTTCAGCTGGCTGGCGATCTATTATAGCTGGCACAGCGTTCTGCAGCGCGTCTACTGAAAGGCCAATTGCAAATCCCCTTGCAGAGAAGGTCACCACGCAATTTCACTTTAGATTTCACTTCAGCACACGGGGACACAGTCAATTTCCAACAGGATAATCACCGCAGCGCGAGTTCCCGATTCTTCTTTTCTTCGCCATATTTTCATGGTAGTTTGAGAAACTATTACTTTTCAATTGCAAAGCGGTAATACGTACTTACTCTTGTAATCGTTTATATGCGCAGAACGGCCTTGATTTTCCGAAATTGGCGCCTATGCTCGGCAAGGTGCCGGGAAATGAAGACAAATTTGAATTCAGGAGAGTTTTATGTCCAACCAAGATCAACAGCCTCCATGGGGAAAGAAAAAGCCCCAGACGCCCGAAGAAATGGTGGCCCAGATTATCAAAAAGCTGCAGGACTTCTTTTCCGAAAAGAAAAAGAAGCCGTCCGGCGGCGACGATGACCAGGGACCTCGAAAGTCGTTTAATCCCCTTTCGGGAATCGGCAAGATTCTCGCCATTGTGCTTGTGGTCATTCTCTTTCAGGGAATCATGTCATCGATTTATAAAATCACCCCCGGAGAGGTGGGCGTCATTCTCCGGCTGGGCAAGTACAACAAGACCACTCAACCCGGGCTGCATTTGAAAATCCCCTACATCGATCATCTCTTCAAGGTTGATGTCGAGAGTATCCGCAAGGAGGAGTTCGGTTTCCGCGTGCAGTCGGCCGGTCAGCGCAGCACCTTTTCCAAACAGGATTACGACATGGAATCGCTGATGCTCACCGCCGACAAGAATGTCATCAACGTCGCCTGGATCGTCCAGTACCGGGTCAACAATCCCAGCGACTACCTCTTCATGGTCAAAGACGTGCGCCAGGCGGTAAGAGACCTCTCGGAAAGTGTCACCAGAAGGATCGTTGGCAACATGGACTTCGATTACGTGCTCAGCAACCGCGATCTGCTGGCGGCTTCGGTCAAGCAGGAGCTGCAATCGGAGCTCGATAACATCAGAGCCGGCATCGGCATCGGTACGGTGCAATTTCAGGACATCAACCCTCCCGACACGGTCAAGCCGGCCTTCAACGAAGTCAACGAGGCCGACCAGGATATGAAGCGCCTGGTCAACGAAGCCGAGACGGAATACAACAGGGTCATTCCCCAGGCTCGCGGTAATGCCAAAAAAATCATCGAGGAGGCCTACGGTTATTCGGCCCAGAGAATAAATGACGCCAGGGGGCAAAGCAAGCGC
>CAKZOA010000060.1 GCA_937132035.1 uncultured Desulfobulbaceae bacterium
TTTCCTGACACAACGAAGAGATTGAGTGAAAAGGCCATTTTTCAAGGTGGCCTACAGTATTTTCAGCAGGAGGGAGGATGGAATCTGAAAAAGTTTTGAAAACCGCTCTGGAATTTGAAAAGAAGATTTGCGATGTCTACCGTTCAGCGGAGTCAACCGTCGATGACGCCCGAGGCAAATCAATTTTTCGGGAACTTGCCGCAGACGAGCAGTCGCATATCGATTTTCTTGAGAATAGTTTGGAACTTCTGCAAAAAGGGGGCAAGATCGACCCGGATCAATTGCAGACGACCATACCCGATGCCGAGACGTTGCGGCAGAAAGCGGAAAAAATGAAAACGCAAGTTCCCGAGAAAATGTTGGGTGACGTCAAGACCGTTTTCAACAGTGCCCTGAAAATGGAGATCGAGACTTCCGATTTTTACAGGGAGGCGGCGGCACAGACCGAGGGTGATATTCGCCGGGTCATGGAGAAATTTCTGGAAATTGAGGAGCGCCATACCGCCGTTGTCCGTTTCGAGCTTGACTATGCGGCCCGCAACGGACATTGGTTTGATTTTATGGAACAGAACATGGAAGTCGGCTGGCACGAGTAGTAAAGGTGGTGTACCCGGTCAGCGGGTAACCGGCCGGCTAAAAAGGGCGCAGCTTTCCCTCGTGCCGGCCACAGCACTGGGTTTACCGCATCAGAGACACTACTTCCGCCATGCGCCTGCCGGTCAGCCGGGCGGCGGTAATTCCCTCCTCGTCGCCTTCATAGCCGTCGGGGTGATTACTCCAGCCGGTACCGCCGAAATGGTGGCCGTCGCCGACTATGATCATGTCATGGATCATCATGGCCGCATGCACGGCCTGGATGGTCAGTTCCTGGCCACCGTTGCGCGAACCGCCCACCGTCAGCACCGCACCGACGATGTTCTTGAAGAGAAAACCGTTACGTCTGAACACCACCGAACGGTCGAGAAAAGCCTTGGCCTGCGAACTCATAGAGCCCATATATACCGGGGTTGCCAGTACCAAACCCTTGATGAGAGGGTCTCCAAGCCGGGAAATGAGCTGTTGAAAATCATCGTCCTGGCTGCACTGCACACCTTCCTTGCACTTGCCGCAGGCGATGCAGCCGCCGATGTCGAGACCGGCGAGATCGATGATTTCCGTTTCGATGCCCTTAGCCAGGGTTGACGAATTGCTGCGCACTTCCTCGAGACATTTTTGCAGCAGAAAAGATGTGGATTGGTTGCGGCGGGGACTTGCACAGATTCCTACTATCTTCATGTTCTGCTCTCCTCTGTATGCTTTTGATTGTCATGGCATTTCGGCAGCTTATATGGAGGCTGGATCTGGTACCCAAGGAGAAACATCGAATTGGGGACAATGCGAGTACGATCTTTTGCCCGGGGATCTGTTGATTGAGTACCAGATTGTCTGAAAGTAATGCAAGAAAAACTCAAGAGGCCGTCCTGAAATGATGGCGATTGAGGTTTTCGGAGCAGGAAAAAAATAGCTGGCTGGGAACTGGCAAAAATCCCTGAGTAGCATCTCTTTTTCATGAAATGTTTGGGCTAACCAGATAATTACCAGTGATGCGAATAACCGGGGCCTGATCATCCGGGGAGATGCGAGGCACATCGGTGGTCCGATTGTCGCGGGATGATTGACAGACGTTGGAAGGGATAGCGCTCAGCAATGCCTACTGGTCGAAATACTGCTTGCGAATGAGTGGCGGGTTGAGGAAATAGAGCTGGTGGACTTTACGGATGAGCTCGATAATCCGCCAGTCGGTGATGCGGTTGTAGATGTAGTTGGCATCCTTGCGGTAATCTATAATACCCTGGTTGCGCAGTATGCTGAGATGCTGGGAGATGTTGGAGTTGGATGATTTGAGTCGCTCAACCAGATCGCCCACCGACACCTCCTCGTCCCGAAGAAGGCAGAGGATCTTGAAGCGGATAGGATGCGATATCGACTTCATCAGCTTGGAGATATCCCTGATATGTTCATCATTCATCGACTCTATCATGAGGCTGCTCCCATCACAGTCTTTCCTGCAGCAAAGGCCTTCGGGGATTTGCGGGAAAAAACGTGGAAATCGACCATGGCATGGCAGCATGGCGATGCCATGGTCGTTGAACTGCAATCTGGAATGTTCTCAAACCCCTTCGACATCAACAGGCCGGTACATTGCCCGAGTCGCTGGCATAGTTGTAAAGAAAATCATAGACATGCGGTACATATCTGTCATTTAGCGGCTTAGCGTCGGGGCACTGCTTGAGCATCTCCTCGTTGAGTTTGCCGGCATCGTTTATTTTTTCCCATTCGGCCTGGGTGTGCTTCTTGGCCATTTCCCCACCGTTGAAACCGCAGGGCTTCTTCATCAGTTTGATGAAAATTTTCTGGCCCTTGCCGGCATCGGCAAAAACAGGGGTGCTGACAAAGCCGACCGCGATGATCAGCACAAAAAGTAGAGTGAAAAGTTTCTTCATGTGTTCCTCCTTGTATACGAATGTGTGTGTATATAGATGGTAATTTTCAACTGCCCGGCATGGCGGTTCCGGGGGGAAGCCATGCCGGGTGCGTGTTGATTAGAAGCCCAGGGGTTCGTTGGCCTCGATTTCACAGGTGTTGCTTGCGTCGCAGCTGACATTGGCGTCAAAGTACATGACTTTGGAGACGTCCTTGCCACCATCCTTGAGCTTGAAGTAGGCTTCCATGGCTCTGGCGCCGCTGCCGCAGACTAAAATGGAGATTTTGTCGTCTGGAAGTTTGGCGGCCAGCTCTGTGGCACTGACCTCTCCTGCCTTGACGTTGATGGAGCCGGGAATATGGCCGGAGGCGAAATCAGCAGGACCGCGAATGTCAACCAGGACCGTGTTATCGGGAACGGCGCCGCTCTGCAGTTTTGCGTTGTACCACTCACCATCGACGGTTCCCTCGTCTTCACCGACCTTGATGCCATCGACGAATTTGGTTTCTGCAGCGGTTGTGCTTTTGGCGGATTGCGCCTTAGCACCGCCACCTGCAGTGGTTGCCAGTCCTGCTTTTTTCCAACCGGGAAGACCGGCGGCAAATACCCGGACATCGGTGTAGCCGGCAGCAACCAGTGTATTGGCGACGATGTGTGATTTGTCGCACTTGTAGCCGCCGCAAAAGGCGATGATGGGCTCGTTTTTATCAACAGGGAAGCGGCTGGACAGCCGGTCGAGATCTTTGTCGTACATGGAGAGCGCACCGGGAATGGTTGCCCCCAGAAATTTCTTGCGGGGACGGGCGTCCATCAGCAGAGCGGAATCCTTCTCCACGGCTGTCTTGACCACCGGCAGGCCGACTTCGACGTAATCGCGGGCAGCCCATTCCGGCATGCCGGCTTGGTAGAGCTTGACGTCGGTGTAGCCCATTTTTTGCAGCTGACCGGCAACCTTGGGGCTTTTACCGCATTTCCAGCCGCCGCAGAAGACAATCATCTCGGTATCCTTGGCGACGTCGTCGAGTTGACCGATAAAGTCGTCAAACTTGGTGTCAGGGATATTGATGCTTGAGGGAATAGTGGCGCTTACATACTTCTTATGCGGCCTCGCATCGATAATTTTGGCCGTGGCGCCGCCATGAGTACCGTTACCGATGGCCTTCTTGACATAGGCGTAATCGACCATTTCCAGTTGAAATTTGTCGATCAGCTTTTGAACATTCGGTGCGGGGGCGGTAAGTTTTTTTGGTGCTGATGTACCGGACTCGTTCATGGCGGCGCAGCCGTTCAACAGCAGGCCAAGGGCCAGAACGAGTATCCCTAATGACTTGGAACGCATGGTTTCTCCTTTGTGGATAAATGATATTTGAATAGTTTTCCCATTGAAAACCGAGCATCAATAAGCATGTAGATGATCATGGCTTCCCCGGCCGAGCCGATGATAAAAAATCTCGGCCAGAAGGAAAGCGTTGTATGTAGAGGAATCGGGGATGGAGCATAGCTTTCTTCCCTGGCCTTGCTGCACTACAGTAATCTCTGTTTGGCTCCGCAGTGAAACACTTCGACAGCCATTACACTTTCCAATCCTTGCTTCTCCTCATGCTTGCCTGCACGTAGTGCGCTTCAATGTCCTCCCAGGTATAGATCCTTGTCTCCGCCGAAACACTCTGTCTGGCGTAGATCTCGTCCTCCGGCAGCAGAAAGAAGAGTTTCGGCAATGTGCCCTCTTCTTCTTTCAGGAGAAAAAACCTCCTGGTTTTGAGGAGATGGACAATTTCGCTGTCTGGGTCGCTGAGATCGCCAAAGGTTCGCACCTTGGTGGGGCAGGTAGCCTGGCATGCCGTCGTCCCCTTTTCGGCGATGCGATGGTCGCAGAGGGTGCACTTGTCGGCAGACGCCTTGTTTTCGTCGATGAAGCGTGCCCCATAAGGGCAGGCTCCGACGCACTCCTCGCAGAGTATACATTCCTCGGGGTTCACCTTGACGAGGCTGCCTTTCACATAATAGCTGGCATCGGTCGGGCAGACTGTGACGCAGGGAGCGTCGATGCAGTGGTTGCATTGTGTCGGGTAGGTATTGGTGTAGGGCTTGCCAAAAATGGTGCCTTCCACTGTACTGACCCAGATGCGCTGTTTATCCGCACCAAGCTGCACGCCGTTTTCTTCCTTGCAGGCGGCCTCGCAGGCCTGGCAGTCGATACAGTTCTGATAATCCAGGGCTATTGCATAATTCATAATCACACCTTCCTTATGGAGACGAGCGTTTCATGCATGATGGCGCTGCCAAAGACCGGCTCGATTGCTCCTTCTATAATGAGATTGTCGCTTGCCCCGTTGCGATAGGCGAGGCTCTGGCCAGTGGACTTCGAACCGAACCCATGGATGTAGAACACCGTCTCCGGTATGATCTTTGGAGTGGGGTAGGCCTTGATCTGCACCTTGCCGACGGAGCTTGTAACTTCCACCAGGTCGCCGTCCTCAATCCCCATCTTTCGAGCTTCCTCGTCATTGAGCCAGAGATAATTTTCCGGCAGCAATTCGAGGAGGATGGCATTGTTCTGGGTGGCATTCTGGGTATGTTGCGCATGGCGGCCGGTAATGAATTTGTATTTCCCCGGCGGTACTTTGACGTAGTCCTTGTCATGCCATGTGGGCATGGCGTCGACGCCCCGGTCGGTCATGCTGGTCAGGTTGCACTCTATTTTCTTGCTGGGTGTGTTGAAAATCCGCTTCCAGGGAGCGATATCCGCGGGATTGACGCAGGGATCGCAGGATTTGCAAAATTCAGTGATGGAGGTTTCACGGTCAGCCTTATCCGCCAGTTCCAATACCGAATAGGTCTTGTCGCCAGGGGCATAATATTCATAGGAGTTGACGCCTACTTGTTTAAAGGAGCGCTGCATATGCCTATAGTAGACACCTTTCTCCCGCAGCAGCTTCCAGGCCTTTTCCCCGTGGGCGCTGACGAACATGTGTTTGTTGATCTCTTGCTGCGAGTGCATGTACGGTTCCGCCAGGTCGAAACCCCACTCCTTGAAGTATTCTTCCTCGGGGGCATTTTCCAGCTCCATTTGAACGTCCATATCGTACTTCTTGGTAATCTCCCAGAGTGGTTTGGTGAGTTTTTTAGCCATGCCGCGGACGATATCAATGACCGGCTTGGTGTCATACAGCGGGTCGATTACCTTCTGGCGCAAAACGATAGCCGGTTCAATGCCGGAAAATGATTTGACCGGATCTTCCCGTTCGAGATAGGTGCACTCCGGCAGAATAACATCGGCCATCATGGCGGTGTCGCTCGGCATGGTGTCGATGACGACGACCAGGTCGAGTTTTTCCAGCATCTTGCGGGTTTTGTTCGAGTCGGGTACCGAGAGCATGGGGTTCTGTTTGTAGACGAACATGCCACGGATGGGATACGGTGTATTGCCCTCGGCGACCATGTCCCGCCAGGCCACCCAGGAACCCGTGGCGCCGATGATGGCGGCCTTGTCCTGCTCGATGCGGGGCTTGGCATTGAAATAGAGGGGAGCATTGATCGTATGGTCGCCTAGCGGCAGTGTCTTTCCGAAGACGATGCCGCCTTTGACGTCGACGCCGCCGCCGAGAGCGGTAAACAGAGCCATGGCCCGGCGCAGTTGGAAGTCGTTGCTGGACCAGGTGGAGCGTCGTCCCTGATAGTAGATGGCCTGCGGTGCGGCCGCCATGAAATCGTGGGCGATCTTGCAGATCTTCTTGGCGGCTATGCCGGTTATTTTTTCGGCCCATTCGGGGGTGTATTCGCCGGCCAGGATATGCTCCTTATAGGCTTCGAAGTCGTTGAAGTTGTTTTCGACATAGGTCTTATTGTACAGATCCCCCTTGAGGGTGACGTAGGTCAGTGCCAGCACAAAGGCAAGGTCCGTTCCCGGTTTGATGGGCAGGTAGGTATCGGC
Source organism: uncultured Desulfobulbaceae bacterium (assembly GCA_937132035.1). Classification (GTDB taxonomy): domain Bacteria; phylum Desulfobacterota; class Desulfobulbia; order Desulfobulbales; family Desulfocapsaceae; genus Desulfopila_A. The sequence goes on from CAKZOA010000060.1 coordinate 6,399, forward strand.
GTGCATGGCCGTTTTTGTGTAGCGCGGGTCAATGACCACCAGTTCGGCTCCCCGGCCTCTGGTGCGCTTGAAGATGTCCATGGTGTCCGGGGTCAGAATGGCTTCCGCTCGGTTGGCCCCGGCCATGATAACGTATTTGGCGTTTTCGAGGTCAGCCTGGCCGTAACCACCCAGGGTGAGGGCAAAACCGGAGACGGCAGTCTGCAGGCAGATTGTCGAGTGATTGAGGAAGTTGGCGCTGCCGATCTTCTGGGCCATGAATGATTTGAAGGTGTGCTCAGCCAGTCCTTCGCCGGCGCAGTAGCCTATGCAGGAACGGTTGTCTTCCTCTTCGTCGAGGATTGTGACCATCTTGTCTTTAATATACTCATAGGCCTCGTTCCAGGTGACTTTCTTGTAGCGGCCGTCACCGCGCTTGCCCACCCTGAGCAGGGGGTATTTCAGACGGTCCGGGTCATACAGGGCCTTAATGCCTGCCACGCCGCGGGCGCAGAGCATGTTTCTGGATTTGGGAAAGTAGGGGTTGGGGTCGAGCTTTTTGACCACGCCGTCGTCGACCTGGGCGATGGCAGCGCATTTGTTGACGCACATTTCACAGACGGTCGGAACCGTTCTGCTTCCCGATAGTCGTTCTTTCTCTGCACTTTTGGCGAGGATGTCCGCGCCGCTGAGCGAGGTTCCCCCGAGTACTGTAAGCGCAACACTGCCTTGGAGAAATTTCCTTCGCGAAATCTCAACTTTCATAATATGTCTCCTGGATAATACCTTGAAGATTGTCCCTGCAAACTGAATATGGCAGGACAAAGAAATGCCCGTGTCGGTACTGGCCGAATGCGTCCGCATTGCTTTGAAATGACGGGATAAATGTTTTTGGTTCAGGATTCACTGATTCTAACTGTTGTGTTATGACATCAAATGGTCGAGCAGGTGGTTGAAAGCAGTTATCATCCCGGAGTTTTCTCTGTAGAAACCGTTGCATCCATGCCTTTCTCAAAACCAATCTTACGCAGTTGATGTTCATTTATATATAATGATGCGTCATCCAATTTTTATAAAATGTTCAGGTAGCGTGTACCTGAAGCAATTTTCCTGGTACTTTTTAGTTTGTACCTAAATAGCTTAATTGTGAAACAGCAAGGAGTGTGCCAAAATGACCAGAGTGGAGAAAAATATGAGAAATGTTCTCAGGAAAGAGGTGGGGTGCGTTAGATGAGGTCGTATCTATGCATCTGATTCCAGACAGTTACTCGAGAAACGCCAAGGATGCGAGCGGCTTGTGATTTGTTGCCATCCGCTTGTTGCAGAGCATCTTCGAGGTCGCGCTTCTTTTGTTCGTCCAAGCTTAAGGCCACGGGCGACGGGGCGTTGTTCGTGGCTTTGGCCGTAGAGAGATCCGGTGGCAGGTGTTGCGGTTTGATGGCGTCTTCCGTGCAGGTCACAAAGGCGTATTCGAACGCGCTTTTCAGCTCCCGCACATTCCCTGGCCAGGAATAATGGATGAGGGCGTCCATGGCTTCGGGGGAAATGCTGTGTACCGGTTTACCGCTTTTGAGCTGAACATGTTTGAAAAACTGCTGGGCAAGAATCGGTATATCTTCCTTTCTTTCCCGCAGTGGTGGAATCTCTATTGGCAAGACATTGATACGATAATAAAAATCGCTCCTGAAAAACCCCGCTTCCACCAGTTGCTTGAGGTTGCGGTTGGTTGCTGTGATTATGCGTACATTGACGGGAATCGAGCGATTATCGCCGACCCGCTCGATCACTTTCTCTTCGAGAACCCTGAGGAGCTTGACCTGTATGGATTGTGGCAGATCACCGATTTCATCGAGAAAAATATCGCCGCCGTTGGCCGCTTCAAATCTCCCTTTCCTGTTCTGGTAGGCGCCGGTAAAGGCTCCCTTGACATGACCGAAAAGTTCGCTTTCCAGTACCGATTCATTGAGGGCGGCGCAATTTATCTGGATGTAGGGCCTTGCCTTTCTGCTGGAATTCTCGTGTATTGCCCGTGCGGCCAGCTCTTTACCGGTGCCGCTTTCCCCGATGATAAGAGCCGGGGCATCCGATTCGGCGACATTGGCGATCATGTTGAATACCCGTTGCATGTTCGAGGAGACTCCAACCATACCCTCAAAGGTGTATTCGGATTGCAATTCGCGACGATAGGCCTCAATTTGACTCTCTTTTTCAACGAGTTCGGTGATGTCGGTGATGGTTTCAACGGCACCGATAAACTCACCATTTTCCTCAATTACAGAAGCATTCTTCATTACGTGGATGGTTGAGCCGTCCTTGCGGGTCATCTCCGCTTTCTGCATTTTTACATGACCGAGGCTGAAGAGTCTGCACCAGCGTTTACCGGTGGGATCATACTCTTCTCTTTCACAGCTGTTACAACCGAGGACTGTACAGGGCTGACCAATCAGCTCTTCCTGGTTGTAGCCGGTTATATCCATCATGGCCTGATTGACGGAAACAAGGGCGCCGTTGGCGTCGACAATCATGACGCCGTCCGGTATAAGGTCGACGACTATTTTCCAGGATTGCAGGAGTTTTTTATCTTGCATGAGAATACCTCAACTCTATAAACGTTTTAACACATGTTTAAACACTATGTTCATAATTTAACGTTTCCGCAAATACTAAAAGTATCCGAGAGCGTTTTCCCCCATAATTGGCTGGCAGCAGTCTGGCGAAAAGTCCTGTTTACAGAGTACTGGTGGATGATTTTAACCGATGAGGCGGCACTTCAAAGGGTTATGCGCCAGAGGCGTCATGGCGCATATTGTATGTTTCTTCATACACTTCCAGACAGCCGTACCGCTGCTGCCCGGTTTTCTGGCGACCCCGGCCCCAGTTCCAGGCACATTCTTCCAGCAGCCCCTCAAGGCGTTCTCTGAAGAGTATATCGGGTTGTTTAGTATTTTCTCAAATACTGCCGCTGCTTTCGAATATTTGACGAGTTGAGCTGGTCTGTTCGCCGAGGAGATGGTCCGGCAATACGTGCCTCTCGTGCCTCTGCCACTAACAGCCGTGACGAAGAATAGCCGGGAATCGGCTTCTTGCGCACTTTTACCTAAAAAATTCGGACATAGGTATACTTCCGTTACAGAGACTGCCAGTAGCCTTGCAAGGGAGGGAACCGTATGTCTGTAAAAGAGCACTATACGGTCAGAATTACCAGGATTACTCAATTTTTTGGTGATGTCAGCCTGCCCGGCAAAGATCTCTGGGGGAATCAGAAAAGAAAATGTACAATGACTCTGTCTTTTTTTATGAATACGGATATTGACGGGAGATATCATGGAAAACCTAATGATACATGACATCAGGGAGGAGTATTTTGAACTCGACCTGGCAGGCTGCCGCCTCACGTTCGATGACGGACTCTTCTCGCAATATTACTACTATCCCCTCCTGCGTCGACTGTCCGCCGGGGAAATGGTGTATTTCATCATTTCGTCGTGTATACATCACGGAAAATATAGAGGCATGTTCACTGGAGAACATATCCCCTACCAGAAATCGAAGAAATACATGTATAAGGCCTTGCTTGAAGATGATTTTTCTGCGTTTATGCGTGTTGAGGAACTGCAGGAATTGGCCGGTATGAAGGATGTCCACCTTGGAGTACACAGCCATTTTCACGATGTTATTCCCACCAGGAACCATCCGCTGAAAAAGAAAAGACCGAGTCGTTGGAAGCTGGAGCGTATCGGTTGTGATGAGAACGACCTGCAGTCGGAGTATTCGATTCGTTCGAAGCTGGCTTTTCAGGGGTATGCATATCGGCGAGGAGCATTTGTGCCCCGGCCGCGCCAGGAATGGCTCGACTACATCAAGTATGATACCGAAGCGGCGCTGCAATGGTTCGCGACCTTTCTGGGGCAGACCCCCGACACCTATTGCTTTCCCTTGAACGAACACAACCGAATCCTCATTGATATCCTCAAGACCTTCGGTTTCCGCCATTTTTACAGCAGACGCCTCATCCCCTTCTGTGAGGAGATCATCTGCCGGACGGATATCGACTCTCGCATCTGAGAGAGAAGGGGTCAGGCAAAGGCGACATCGCCGTCACAGTAGTCGAGGACGATATCTTCGGCTCCCCTGGCCAGCGGACTGTTCGCTGCCCCCGGATGATAGAGAAAGAGCCGCCGCTGTTTTTTGATCAGTCGCTGCTCCGTGAGTTCGGTGGGCATGAAGCGGTGCAGTGACCCGGCATATTCAATGCGGTCGGCGCCGAATTCTTTGGCACAGGAGAGGGCTATGACAAGAGCCATGTGCTCATGCTCACGTTTGTGGAAGCAATGGTCGAGAAGCTTGACGACGGTGCGTTGCTTATGGCTGAGGATAGAGACTACCGTGAAACCAGCGGGTGTGGAGCGGTCGTCTTCGTAGATATGAAAGGCCTTGAAGGTGAAGAGTTCACGGGTGGTGGAAAAATAATACCTGTCATCATCTGTTACCGCCTCCCGTGAGAAGACCCAGGGAAAACGCAGCATCCAGTTTACCACCTCTGCCGGCCGGTAAAAACGCGGAGTGGCCCGATCCAGGTGGTTCTTCTGCCAGTCTCCAATCTCCTCGACCTCCTCATAGGTGAGAAGGGTCTCGGTCAATCCAATGCTCCTCAGCACCTTGGCATACAAACTCCGCCTGGCGGCGGGGTAGGTTGCCGTGTCGCTTTGAACCTCGAGGAAACCCTTCAAAAGAGAGGGAGTGTTTGATCTGGTGCTGCCAGAAGGTGCCGCGCCGGGCAGGAGGCGTCTGAGCTTATCCGCCCTGAGCTGGCGGTATTCGTGGTACCCCAATGTCTGCAGCCCCATGCTGCGATAGGCCCCTTCGGCTCCTTCCGTCATCCGGGTTACGGCAAAGTCGATGCCCAACTGGAGAATCGCTTCGACAAGCTGCTTGCCCACCCCTCTGCCCCTCATTTCCGGAGCTACGAAAAAGGTCGTGGCCCAAAAGACTTTGCGAATCGTACCGCCATACAGATAGTAGCCTGGCAGAAGCCCGTGGTAGCCGACGCAGATTGACCCGCACATGGCGGCGATCATGACGATATCGTCATCGGTCGCACATGGGTTGTGCAGTTGCGAGTGCAGGCGGGCAGACGAGATGGGATTCACCCGACCGGAGTGAGAACCCTTAATGCAACCCGCGGCAAATTTCTCGAGCTCGCCATGTGGTATGGCCTTGACGGTAATAGCTTCGGGATCGGTAGATGGTGGTTGCATACAGTCTCGCAGTGAATGGTGTGTCGGTTACCCCTGAAACCGAGGGTATCCTTGAAAAAGAGCCCAGCTGTCCCGGCATGAGTTGCTGGCCATGAGCCCATGACTATGTGCGTGTGTCAATCATGTTACCTTAAATGTGCAGATTCTGCCTGTGATAAGCGCATTGAATGCTCGCCTTCCTCTTTTCGGGTTGGCCCCCTCCCCGTCATCATCCAGGGAACCTGTGGTCAACAGGGACAATAGGCTTTCGACACCATGTGCATACTTTCGTTTGCGCAGCACGGCACATTCCCGCTCATCGGTTGCTTGATCGATACCTTCGCCAACAACCAGGTCAACTGTCGTCTTCCCCGGCGGAGACGGGGGCGTGTTTGTTGAACTCGTTCTCTTGGCTATCTCAAGCGTTTGCGGTAGACCGCTGTAGCCGCGGCCTTGATGCCTCGACTACGCTCTTTCAGCAAGGAGATCCGAAAATGTCAAGCCACGCCTGAAAAATGCGCTCTTGATATGCCCACGAAGGCGTGACGATATGGAGAATCATCCATATGGGCACAAATATTCTCTTTGATTACCCCTGCAACCCTGTCTCCCCACAATTGGCTAGGCTGAGTTGCAGGATAATCAGGATATTCAACAGTACATCCAAAACTTGTCAGGCTCAGCAGAACCAGCCAAAGAGGCATGGGTAACCTGTGATCCCTCTTTTCATTTCGTCACCACCGTTTTTGTTGTGCAAAAGAGGGATCGATCTCAAACAACAGCATAACTTATGCGTTGGGAAGTGTAGAAATAATTTTCCTTCTTACCACTTGTGCGACCGTAAAGCATGCATATGATCATAATTGAGTAGTTTCTACGATTCGTATAATAATCAAAATTTGATTGTATATGTTATTAGATCAAAGATATATGTCGTTTTTGGATGGGAATTGTGTGTTGCCGGCAGAGAGAAGGAAGGAGCAAAAGGGTTTTTGGGTTGGCATTTTTTTTTGACAAAGTGTATGAATTTAATTAAGTAATGATATAGTGAGGCGGGAAGAAATGTCGTTTTTCCGTAAGATGAAATGCCCAAAGGAGGAAATAATGTCGAGCAAACTGAATTTGGTTGCAGCCGCTTGTCTTGTCGTCCTGCTGCTGCAGGGACAGGCGAAGGCGGCAATCGAGGAGCACCAGGAAATTTCGGGACCTTTCGAGACACCTATGGCGGTGACAGAGAAATGTCTTGAATGCCATGAGGGTGAAGCCAAGGAGGTGATGGATACGGCCCACTGGAAATGGGAAGCCCTGCAGTACGTCGAAGGCCGGGGCGTCGTCCGCCGCGGCAAGAAAAATACCTTCAACAATTTCTGCATCTCTATTGCCGAGAACTGGCCGCGCTGCACCAGTTGCCATGTCGGGTACGGCTGGAAGGACGACTCCTTCAACTTCAACGATGAAAGCAGAGTCGACTGCCTCTCCTGCCACGACACCACCGGCGATTTCAACAAGCCCAAGCACGCTCCAGCGGGAGCAGGTATGCCTGCGGGATACACCGGTATACCCAAATTCGACAAGAACCCGGTGGATCTGGTCAAGGTCGCTCAAAATGCCGGCGCCCCGAGCAGGAGAAATTGCATCACCTGTCATGCCAACGGCGGCGGCGGCAATAACGTCAAGCACGGCGACATCGACATGTCGCTCATCGATCCCGATGCCGACATCGATATCCACATGGCTATAGATGGCCTCGACTTCACCTGTCAGGAATGTCATGCGACCAGCGACCATCAGATCAAGGGTAACAATCTGACGGTCTCACCCTCCGGCCAAAACACCGAGGTCAGGTGCACAGACTGTCATGAGCTTGAGGTCCACGCCGGCACAGGCAAGGGAGACGCTCTTAACAGGCACACTGAGCGTGTCGCCTGTCAGACCTGCCATATTCCAATTTTCGCCAAGAAATATGCGACAAAGATGTCCTGGGACTGGTCCGAGGCGCAGAATCCCAAAAATCTGCCTGAGGATAAGCGAAAGATCATGAAGGACGGTTCGCCGGTCTACATCGCTAAAAAAGGTCGTTTCGTCTATGAGAAGAACGTGGTCCCCGAATATCGCTGGTTCAACGGTAGCGGCGGAGCGTACCATGCCGGTCAGAAGATCAACCCTGACAGGCCGACCAAACTGGCCTTCCCCCTGGGCAACATAGACGACGGCAACTCCAAGATCTGGCCCTTCAAGCTGCACAAGGGCATGCAGGTCTATGATGTCAAAAACAAGTACCTGCTGGCTCCCAAACTCTTTCCATCCGGTGAGAACAAAGAGGATGCCTATTGGAAGAGCTATGACTGGAAAAGGGCTGCCAAGGCCGCTGAAGAGAGCAGCGGGCTGCCCTTTAGTGGTGAGTACGACTTTGCTCCCACCGAGCTCTATGATCCCATCAACCACATGGTGGCCTCAAGCGAGAAGGCTCTCTCCTGCAATGACTGCCATGGAAAGAGTGGCCGGCTCGACTGGAAGGCCCTGGGATATGATGGCGATCCCCGCAATTAATAGCAGCAGAGCACACAGGTTCACGCCCTGATCACGCCTCCACCGGATGCCGATGCCGGCATCCGGTGATCCTTGTGCTACTCCTTCAGATCTTTTCAAGAACCATGGCCATGCCCTGGCCGCCGCCGATGCAGAGAGAGGCGAGGCCGAGTGCCAGATCGCTGCGCTGCATTTCATGCATCAGCGTCACCAGGATACGTGCGCCGGTGCAGCCAATGGGATGACCCAGGGAGATGCCGCTGCCACAGACGTTGGTTTTGTCCCGGTCCAGGCCGAGTTCGCGGACGCAGGCGATGGCCTGAGCGGCAAAGGCCTCGTTGAGTTCAATACGGTCGAAATCGCTGATGGCAATACCTTTTTTGGCCAAAATCTTGCGTACCGCCGGAATCGGGCCCAGGCCCATATAGGCGGGATCGAGCCCGGCAGAGGCGTGGGCTGTGATTGTTGCCATGGGGGTGAGGCCAAGATCTGTGGCTTTTTTTTCGGACATAACCAGAAGTGAGGCTGCGGCATCGTTGATTCCCGAAGCGTTGCCGGCGGTGACGGTGCCGTCTTTTTTGAAGGCCGGTCGCAGTCTGGACATTTTTTCGGCCGAGGTTTCCATGGGGCGCTCATCGGTATCGAAGAGGAGGTCGTCGCCTTTTCTCTGGGGAATCTTCACCGTAACGATTTCTTTTTTGAACAGACCAGCTTTGATGGCCTCCATAGCCCGTTGGTGGCTTAGTGCACCCAGCTCATCCTGCTCTTTTCGGGATATATCATATCTGGCTGCAATATTTTCGGCGGTAATGCCCATGTGATAGCCGTAAAATTTTTCAAAGAGCCCGTCGTAGATCATCAGGTCGACCATCTGGCCGTCGCCCATGCGCTGGCCCCAGCGAGCCGAAGGCAGGGCATAGGGGATCATCGACATGTTTTCCATGCCGCCGGCGATCACCACCTGTGCATCGCCTGCGCAGATAGCCTGGTAGGCCATGGCCACGGATTCCATGCCGGAGGCGCAGAGCTTGTTGACCGTCGTCGCCGGTGTTTCCTTGGGGACGCCAGCCATGATCATGGCCTGTCTGGTGACATTTTGACCCTGGCCGGCACTGATGACGTTGCCCATGATCACCTGATCAATCATCACCGGCGTCAGCGCTGAATCATAATCATGGTGCCGCTTTTCCAGTTCGATCAGGCCGTCGTCACGGATGGCGTCTGCACCAAAATTGATACAGTCCTCGCTGGCCACGGGGCGAACG
>CAKZOA010000061.1 GCA_937132035.1 uncultured Desulfobulbaceae bacterium
AAGATCGTTCTCATCGGCCAGCCTGAATTGCAGGAAAAACTGAGAAATCCTCAGGTCGTCCAGATAAATCAGCGCATCACCAGCAGGTATCACCTCGCCCCGCTGAATAAACACGACGTTTACGGTTTTATCCAGCACCGGATGATAATCGCCGGCGGTGGCAGGATGGCGTTCTTCACCGAAAAAGCTCTACTGCGCGCCTATCAGCTGAGCCGGGGCATTCCCCGCCTGATCAATATTCTCTGCGACAGGGCGCTGCTGGGCGCCTATGTAGAGGACAAGGAACGTGTTACCGAAAAAACAATGCTGAAAGCCGGCCGAGAAGTACTCGGAGAAGACCTGCCGCTGTCGGAAAAGGTAAGAACCACAGGGTTCTTGGCGAAATCGATAGTTGCCGCCCTCACCCTCATAGTCCTTATGGCCACTGCCGTTCTCTTTTTTGCCAAAAGAACAGATCTTTTCTATTTTTTGGATATTCCCCGCCTGCAATCCGTTTTCGAAAAAAATTCGGAGGGAAATGTATCCTCTCCTGAAGAGGTCGCTAACGTCCCACTCGACAAAAATGAAGATGCAGGCAGCGAAGAAACACAGCCACCGGTTTCGACCGAATCGGCTCAGCGGAACTAAATCGTCGCCATTTTCTCGAATGATCCACAGGCCATGTCATATATACTGGAAGCACTAAAAAAAGCTGAAAAACGGCGCCGGGAGGAATTCACTTCATCCCAGCTGTATAATACCCATCCCAAAAAGCCTTCGACAAGTGCTCAACACACTGGTTTACGAACATGGTTGACTCTTTTTGCTATCACCTTAGTCATCATTTTTTCCATTAGTCTTTATTATCACAAGTACTTAAAAACACCAACACCGGACTTGTGGCAGAGCAACAGTGGACAAGAGGCAGAGAAAACAAATGAAAACAACAGGGGAACCATACAGATCAAACCGCTGTCCGTGTTGGAGTCAAAAAGCAGAATGGCATCAGTAGTATCACTAAACGATGAAGATACTGGCAGTACTATTCTTCAACCTGCTCCTTTAGTCGCAGATGAAAAAAGTAAGCGACATCCTGCCATATCCCATCAACATAACCACCCCTCAATTCCTTCACTTAAAGACCTTGAGCCGGAGATTCGTGAATCAGTGCCTGCTTTCAGGCTAGCCGGTCACGTCTACTCGGAAGCATCCGACCTGCGCATGATAATCATCAACAACAGGGTGGTCAGGGAAAAGGATATCGTCGAACAGGACTATATCGTCGACGAGATAACCCCGGACGGCATCATCATGCGCCTGGACGAAATCCGCTTTCACCTCCCCGTAGACTGATGAGGCCGGCCGCAGCGCTCTTTACTGCGGCAGTCGGAAGGGCAGGATAACCGTATGACTCTGGCCGCCTGACGATTCAACCAACTGCAGCCGCAGCTGGCTGGCCGTTACCGCCTCGCCGGGGAAAAAGATGATACCATGCGCCAGACTGCCAGGTGCAATAGAGCTGCTTTCCAGCGATTTTTCCCGCAAGTCCCTCACTATTGCCGAGCGGGCCTCATCACTGCTGCCGCCCTTGACTCCTCCCATGGTGGCGCCGGCAGCGGCACCCACGGCCGCCCCCTTGCCGATGGCCTCGCCGACATTATCGCCGGTGACAATACCTATAGCCGCACCGATCAGCGACCCGGCGGCGGCGCCGAGAAAGCCGGAATACGCTCCCTCTTTGAAAATCTGCTTGGTCTTGGCATATCTGGTTGCCCGTTCATAGGCGAAGCGCTCGGTAAGGATCGGCCAGAGATTGCCGTCGTCATCTATGAGGTAGGTCTGCGACGGATTAATTTCATAGGTTCGGCTGCCCCGGTTGTCGAACACCAGCTGCACCGGCAGCATTCCGGCGCTGCGGATATCAAAACCGAAGGCCTCCAGGGCCTCCTGCTTGTCGGCATAGGCCCGGCCGCCGATCCAGGTCTCATCGATCCTGACGGTATTGTCATAGGCCTCGGGCGTCTTGAAAGGCAGAGGTTTGGCCTTATAGGCGGTCGTACAGCCGGTTACTATCAGGGCTGTGATAATAAAAAGGATGTAAAGGCTATGCTGTGTCAATTGTTCCTGTTTCATGTTCTTTTCCTCAAGTGAAATCACCAGGATTCGATCGTCGTTGCCAGTGCCTCTCTGCCAATGAGCTGCGGGCAGAAACGGGAAAGAAGACTTTCTCCGACGCCCCCTAAGAGAGGATATTTTCGAGTATGCGCATCTGCTCAGCGTTCAGCTCAAATTTGAAAATATCGAGATCTTCTTGCATATGCCTGGTGGATGTTGTGCCCGTAAGCGGCGTAATACCTGCCTGGGTAAGATAGCGAAAGAACACCTGTGCTTCGCTCATCCCCTGATCACGGGCGATGCTACGGACAGCGGCACTGGCAAGAATATGGGGATTTGCCGTGAGCGTCCAGAAACTTTGGTAATATATGTTGTTTTGCGAGCACCAGGTGCGCAACTCGGCGTCGTAGCCCGTCTGGGCATGGAAACGGTTCTGAACGACGGCTGGAGCCACCTCGGCGTCCTCGCAAAGTGCACTGAGTACTTCTGGTGCATAGCAGTTACTTATGCCCAGCTGCCTGGCAACACCCTCTTTATAGAGCGTCTCCATGGCCCGCCAGACCTCCATCAGCGAATCATGAGGCCGCAGCGGAGAGTGGAGAATATAGGAGTCGACGTAGGTAGTCTGTAGATTCTTCAGAGAGTTTTGCAAAGACTGTCGCAGCTGGTCAGCCGGGGAGGCCTCGGCATCAAAGGGAATATTTTCCGGGTCCTGTCCTGGCAGCGGTGTGAACTTGGTCTGCAGAAAGATTTCGCGCCGATCGATACCGCGCTCACCAAGGCGCTGCAGGGCCTCCCCCACCAGCGGTTCCTTGTAGTGTTTCGGCTGACCGGCGGTATCTATGCCCCTGAATCCGGCCAACACTGCCGTCTCCACCAGATCGGCGGTGCGTTCCTTCTTCCAGGCCGTGCCATAGATTATGGGCGGCATGGCGATACCTGCTGCCGTCTTGACCCAGAGATGCTCCGGTACGGTTGTCATCGCTCCTCCCTCAAACAGCATTTTCCATGAAACTCATAGGAGAGTCGTTGCAGAAACTCCCCCGCATACGGACATTACTCTGTGTTGCTCTTTGCAAAAAAGGTAGTCTCCATGGGAGGAAAAGCAACAGCGGAATGAAAAAAGCCTGCCCCTGTCAAAGGATCCGGCAGGCTGTCAGTGTAAGAGCTGGTGCAGCCTGAAACGCAGGTATTTATAAAAACCAGTAAACATCGACTCGCCCCAGAGCCGGTCGGAAAGGTCTTTGTGCACCAGGTAGGCATTATCGTCGAAGTCCCAGAACATCAATGTCGTCTCCCGCGGCTTATACTCCAGCAGGTCTTCTATATTGCGCAGATTGGCCACATGAAGCAGCAAATAATCGGCCCGGCTTTCCTCCATGTCCTGATAGAGGCTCCTGGTCAAACGGTCAAAGGGCAGGTAGGTGGAGGTGGTCAGCCAGAAAATTCTGCCGGCGGCGATGTGCGGATAGCGATTTGTGACATAACTGACGACCTCGCTGGATATCGAACTGATAAGAACATCGTCCAGACGGCCGCGACGGGTTATATCGGCGATGATCTCATCGACCAGCCGAAAGTCCTCCAGCGTCTCTCCCTGAGATTTGATTTCGATGTTGAGCTTTTTCTGCAGCAGGGGCATGATCTCGTCATAGGCGGCGATCTCGCCCCCCGTTATTTCTTCGAGTTGGGCATATGTGGCATCCCCCACCGCCTTCAGGCTGCCGAACTGGCGGAGCATGCGCTGGTCATGGTAGACGACGATCCTGCCGTCGAGGGAGTACTGGACATCGAACTCGATAAATGCGTATCGGCTGTTCCTCTCCGCCTCTGTCAGTGCCTGCAGGGTATTTTCACGGTACAGATGCGAGGCACCGCGGTGCGCCCCGGCAGTGCAACGGTAGCCGTAATCTCCGGCGGCGTCCGCTCCCTGCCGTCGCAGCACCTGATCGAGGCTCATCACCGAGGGCGGCAGACAGCAGCCGGCGCCGTAAAAAAACACAGCGACAAGAAGAGCGGCGGCGAAAGCGCCAAGAGCCCGGTTGCGAATCTTTTCTGCTCCTGTTATTTCTCGCCGCATGGGCGTCTCACACCAGCCGGCGAGGCATACCTGCACCCCGGTCGGCGTCGTCGCTTCCAGCATTTTTTTCCAGCTGCAGCAGAGTCTCCTTCATCTGCAGGCCGTAGGCGAAGCCGGTCAGACTGCCGTCGGCACCGATGACCCGATGACAGGGGATGATAATGGGCAGGGGGTTGCGTGCATTGGCCAGGCCCACAGCCCTGGCGGCCTTGTCACGACCGATTTTTCGGGCGATATCACCGTAGGTGGCGACGCCGCCGTAGGGTATGTCCTGCAAGGCCTGCCAGACCATTTTCTGAAAGTCTGTCCCCTGCAGATCGAGAGGCAGTTCAAAGACCCTTCGTTTCTTCTGAAAATACTGATGCACCTGTTTTTCGGCCTCGCCAAAGAACTGCGGAGCGGCAATCCAGTCAGCAGGCATGGCAAAGCGCGGACTGCCGGCGCCGGTCATCAGGTGTACATGCGACAGCCGGTCCTTGTCGCCGGCGAGGATGATTTCTCCCACCGGTGTTGTTAACTGCGAATAATATTTCATATCTCACCGTGCCGTTTACTACCCGTTTTCAAGATCTTTCCGGACTGCCCCGTCGAAGAGACCGGTATTTGCCCTTTTTCAAAGCAATACGCCTTCTTGGCAAATGCCGCAAGCGGTTTTCAAAAAGTGCAGCTTCTCTCTTCTTTGCTGCTTCTTACAGTATGATTCCGAGTTCACCAAGGCAAGAGGTTTACAGAAGGCTGGTACCGCCGCTGTGCCACGGCATGCTATCTTCGGCAAAAGGGCTTGCCTTTCCACGGTGTAAACCTTAGCCTAAAAAAGAGGATTACCCTACAGCAAGCGAGATGCAGTCATGCTGAAACCCAAAATGCGCTCACTCAACGACCCGGAAGGTGCGATCGTCCCCCTGGGACTGCCCCCGGTAATCGATTGCCACGTTCACGTATTTCCGCCGTTTCTTTTTCAGTCGGTATGGAAATGGTTCGATGAACACGGCTGGCGCATTCGCTATCAACTCACAACCGAGGAGATATTTGCTTTCCTGCTGGACCGCGGCATTCAGCATATCGTTGCCCTGCAGTATGCCCATAAAGCCGGTATTGCCCGGGAACTCAACCGTTACATGGTTGAGCGGTGCGCACGCATGCCAGGCAGGATCACCGGCCTGGCCACCGTCTATCCCGGCGAGGACGATGGTGTTGACATCCTCGAAGAAGCCTTCCGGGCCGGACTCGGGGGCCTGAAACTGCACGCCCATGTCCAGTGTTTCGACGTCAATAGCGCCTCTATGGAGCCGCTTTATGACTGTTGCCGACGCCACGACAAACCGATACTCATGCATGTCGGCAGGGAGCCGAAGAGTTCCGCCTACAAATGCGATCCCCATAAAATATGCAAGGCGGAAAAACTCGAACGGGTCCTGCGTGATTTTCCCGGCCTGCGGATCTGCGTACCGCATCTGGGTTTTGACGAACTCGAAGCCTATCGACGATTGCTTGAACGCTACGACACGCTCTGGCTCGACACCACCATGGTGATCACCGACTACTTCCCTTTGCAGGAGGCGGTCGATCTCAGCGCCTACAGGATCGAGAGAATTCTTTACGGATCGGATTTCCCCAACATCCCTTATGCCTGGGACCGGGAGCTCAAAGTTTTGCAGGCGACGGGGATGACCGAGGATGCTCTCGCCAAGATCACCTGGAAAAACGCGGCCGATCTGTTTGCCATCGATCTGCCGGACCCCGATGACCACCAGGAAAGTGCCACCGCCTGCCCCTGGCCCTTGGGAACCGGGGAGGAACCTTTCAATAAAGCGTGAATACGGGTGGTACTCCCCCGGACATTGCATGAACAATGGACGACAGGAGCATTATTCTCGACTGGCAGGCTCTCTCAACTCCTGAAACATTCAGGCCAAAGGAAGCTGTAAGAAACGTCTCTACTCAAAGATTTCTTTAACATTGTGATAAGGAGCAACCATGGATCTCCAGCTACGTGACAAAAAAGTACTGATTACCGGCAGCACCGCCGGCATCGGCTACGCCATCGCCGAACAGATCGCAGCTGAGGGTGCACAGGTGATCATCAACGGTCGCACCCAAAAATCCGTCGACCAGGCCCTTACCGCCCTCAAGGAAAAAACCACCTCCGAAATCGATGGCTTTGCAGGCGATCTCTCCACTCTTGAAGATACCCGGGCCTTGACATCCGCACACTCGGAGGTGGACATCCTGGTCAACAACCTCGGTATTTTCGAACCGGTACCCTTCGAGGAAATAACCGATGACGACTGGCGCAGATTCTTTGAGATAAACGTCCTCAGCGCCATTCGCCTCAGCCGCCAGTACCTCCAGGCAATGCGCAAAAAAGACTGGGGCCGGATTATTTTCATATCGAGTGAGAGCGGCGTGCAGATCCCGGTGGAGATGATCCACTACGGTATGACCAAGACCGCACTGCTTGCCGTCTCCAGAGGTCTGGCAGAACATGTTGCCGGCACCGGCATAACCGTCAACAGCGTTCTTCCAGGGCCGACCAAATCCCGGGGGGTCCTTGATTTCGTCGCTGAGCTGGCGGAGAAAGATGGCCAAAGCTTCGAGGAATTCGAAAAGGAATTTTTTACCAAAATGAGACCCTCCTCACTCATCCAGCGCTTCGCCGAACCGGCCGAGGTCGCCTCCCTGGTCTGCTATCTTGCCAGTCCGCTGGCCTCGGCGACAACCGGTGCCGCGTTACGGGTCGATGGCGGAGTTGTCCGCAGTGCATTTTGAAGAGCGTCACCGGAACGGGGAAAAACGGAACAGAGCGACTGATATCTCTTGCGATCGAGCGCTTGGTCGGATTTAATGCACAACAGGAAGCGCCGCCTGAGCGCAGTGATTCATGACGCTCGGTGGTGCACGAAAACGGGCAGGTATCGGCCCGGATCTACCACCATCGTTAGCATGGAGGAACGGATGAAGTATGAGACTATTCTCGTGGAAATCAACGATGAGCACATCGGTACCATCACCCTGAACCGTGCCGATCATCTCAACACATTTACATCTCAGATGGCGGCGGAGTTGCACCGCGCTCTGCTCGAACTCGATGCGGAGCCACAGGTCAGGGTAATGGTGGTCAAGGGCGCGGGCAAGGCCTTCTGCGCCGGTATTGACATCAATGAACTCGAAGATAAAACTGCGCTGGAATACCGTGCCTGGATCGAGCATATGGAGCAGCCGCTGGTTTCCATCTCTCAGCTGAAAAAGCCGGTCATAGCCATGGTCCAGGGCGTGGCCGCGGCAAACGGCATGGGACTTGCCGTTGCCTGCGATCTCACCATAGCCGCCGACAATGCCAAGATGGGACTGACCGCTATCAACGTCGGTCTCAACTGTGTGGGACCGGTTATCCCGGTGGCGCGGGTCGTCGGCAGAAAGAAGGCGTTGGAGCTTCTTCTCTACGGCGAGCTGATCAAAGCGCCAGAAGCGCTTTCTCTGGGCTTGATAAACCGTACTGTTGCCAAGGAAAGCCTCGAAGAGCAAACCCGCGAGTGGGCCGTGACCCTGGCCAGAAAGAGCCCCCTTGCCGTCCAGATCGCCAAAAAAGGTTTTTACGGATCGGAAGACATGGGATATCTCACCCAGTTCGACTACATGAACGACGCCTTCGCCAGGCTCTGCACGACCAGAGACGCCAAAGAAGGCGTAGCGGCCTTTCTGGAAAAACGCCGGCCCGACTGGCAGGAGTGCTGATAGGCAAATATCTGAGCCCCGCCGAAACTCCGCCTATCTACTTACGGTGATACGGTGGCAAGCACATGCAGTGATGCTCGCCACCGGTTTTCACATAGCTGCTTATCGGAGTATCCGGCAGTTCTTCTCAACCTATGCCCTGGACGTCCTCCACGGTTTTTTCCGGTTCCGGCCGCGAGGTATAGTCGGGGTTGACGTCGGCCGATTCGATGATCCCCTGGCGGTTGATCACATAGCGCGCCGGCATGGGCAGC
>CAKZOA010000062.1 GCA_937132035.1 uncultured Desulfobulbaceae bacterium
ATAAGCCTGAACCATCGGGGTGGTTTGGCCGTTGATAGTGTATAGTATTTGGTAATACCGAAAAGATATGTAATTCGATGATCTTTAGAGAAGGAAACAACGGGCTTCAGACAAGCCTATTCAACAACTCTACAACAAGGAGAATGTATGCAATTTCAAAGAAGATGCCGTATAGCGCTTATCCTGTTAGCAGCAGCACTTATATTTAGTGGTACTGCCTATGCCGCAAAGGAGGTGCGTTTCGGCAATGTCAGCTGGACCGGTGTTACGGTGAAGACGGAGCTTGGCGCGCATATCCTGGACAGCCTCGGCTATGAAACCAACATAAAAACCCTGTCTGTTCCCATTGTGTATAAAGCCCTGGATATGGGTGATGTTGATATTTTCATGGGTAACTGGATGCCTTCCATGGCAAGCATCGCCAACAAATTTTTCGAAAAAGGCACGGTAGTCAAGTACGTCGCCAACATGCCTGGGGCGAAATATACCCTGGCGGCACCTTCCTACGTGGTCGAAGGCGGTTTGAAGGATTTTAGTGATATTGCCAAATATGCCGATAAACTCGATAACAAGATCTACGGTATTGAGCCCGGTAATGATGGTAACCTGATCATCCAGTCAATGATAGATGAAGACAAGTTTGGACTTGGTGATTTCGAACTCATTGCCACCAGTGAGCCGATCATGCTCTCTGAAGTAAAGGCATTGAGCAAAGAACAAAAATGGATCGTCTTTCTCGGCTGGTCGCCGCATTACATGAACGAGATGATCGACATGAAATATCTCACCGGTTCCACTGCAGAGACCTTTGGCGAAAATGACGGTACGGCCACCGTTTACACCAACATCCATAAAGGGTTCGACAAAGAAATGCCCAATGTCGGCATCTTCCTCAAGAACTTCATCTTTCCGATCTCAATGATTAACGAGATTTCACTCATGCTCCAGGAAAATAAGGATTATACCCACGCCGAAGCTGGACTGGCCTATCTCAAAGAGCACCCTGAAGTGTATACGGGATGGCTCGAAGGGGTTACCACCGCTGACGGCAGTAAATCTGCCCTTCCGGTTTTTGAAGCATACCTCCAGAAAATCTGATTTCTTTCTAAACTCCAAAGCACCTGGCGGCGCTGCCGGCGCCGCCGGGAAATGATTTCTCCTTCCTCGTTGCCAGCGAAGGTTATGGGCGAAAGATTGTGGGGAAACTCATTTAATGCCGCTGATGCGAAGATGAAAATTAATGTGACTCCCTTTTCTTGCCTTTTCTGTTCTGATTTTGACCTTTACAACCGGAAAGAACGAGGATACAGGTTGGCCAAGGACCAGATCAAGCGTCAAATGCGAGTGCCATTACTGGCGCTTTATGCATAACAACGTCAACCAGAAAATCGTCCTCACATCAGATGCCTATGCGTGCATCTGCTGATGTGAAAATTATTTTCTCAAAGCTATCCTCAAAATCTCTGTGTAACAGGACACCCTCATGCCTTCTCGGAATTTCATACATGCCAATTTCGACCTTTGCAACGGATGTAATATCTGCCAGCTTGCCTGCTCCATGACAAAGGAGGGTGGTTTTAGCCCCAACGCGGCTCGGTTGGAAATTTTACGTGAAAGGGAAAATCTCTACAATC
>CAKZOA010000063.1 GCA_937132035.1 uncultured Desulfobulbaceae bacterium
TCGAAAAGACCCGGTTCCGGTTTAAAGACGAAGACCGCGTCCTCGCCCAGATCGGGGCTCATCTTGGGGTCGGCCTTGGCGGCCAATTCGGCGGTCATGGACGCCTCTTCGATGACGCCCAGGGCGTCGCGCATCCACTGGATGGCGGCGCCGGCAATAAAAATGGACCCTTCGAGGGCATAGGTGTTTTTGCCGTCAAGACGGTAGGCGATGGTGGTCAGCAAGCGGTTGGTGGAGGTGATGGGGCTCTCGCCGGTATTGAGGACGACGAAGCAGCCGGTGCCGTAGGTGGATTTGATCATGCCCGGCTGGAAGCAGGCCTGGCCCACCAGCGCCGCCTGCTGGTCGCCGGCGATTCCCTGTATGGGCAGGGGGGCATCAAAGAGGCCTTCGGCCGTGGTGCCGAAATCGTCTGAAGAATCGCAGACCTCGGGCAGCAGTGAAGCGGGAATGTCCAGTATCTCGAGAATGTCCTCATCCCAGCGATTTTCATGGATATTGTAGAGCAGGGTGCGGCAGGCGTTGGTGGCGTCGGTGCGATGCACCGCACCGCCGGTCAGCCGCCAGAGCAGGAAGGTATCCACCGTGCCGAAGGCCAGGCGCCCTTTTTCCGCAAGCTCTCGGGCGCCCTCGACGTGGTCGAGCAGCCAGCGGAGCTTGGTTGCCGAAAAGTACGCGTCGATAAGCAGGCCGGTTTTTTCGGCGAACAGCCCGGTATGTCCCCCGGCCATGAGCTCGTTGCAGAAACCGGCCGTCCTTCTGTCCTGCCAGACAATGGCTTTATGGATGGGCCTGCCCGTTTGCCGGTCCCAGACGATGGTGGTCTCCCGCTGATTGGTTATGCCGATGGTGGCAATGTCGCCTGCCTGCAGACCTGCCCTGTCCAGGACCTGCCTGCAGGTGGCAAGCGTCGACTGCCAGATTTCCTCGGCATCGTGTTCCACCCAGCCGGAGTGGGGGAAAAATTGCTCGAACTCCTGCTGGCTGACGGCGGCTATCTCCAGATTTTCATCGAAAACGATAGCCCTGCTCGACGTCGTGCCCTGGTCGATGGCAAGAACATGGGATGACATGTGCGGTTCTCCTCCGGCGAGATGATTATGTGATGACTGCCCGCTGCGTATGTACGCTACGAGTGAGAGAAGGCAGCTGTTTGCCCCGCAGCGCCTGCGGTGGTTTATCTATACTGCAAACGGCCGGCGGCAATGCCGCCGGCCGCGAGTACTCCTTTACCGGTGGTGCGTAATGGAGTGCTATTCCTTCTTGGCCGAAGCCCAGCTCTTGACCAGTTCGTCGTAGTCGATGGTCATGCCCTGGGGCTTTTCATTGGCCAGTTTCGGCTTGGGTGAGCCCGGCAGGTTGAGCCAGTAGGAGGCGTCGCGGGGCTCGTTGAGCTTGGGTCCGCATTCGCCCTGGATGCCTGCCCGCTCGAGGCGCTGCATGACCTTGTCCTGCTGCTGGGCCAGGGAGTCCATGGCCTCCTGCGGAGTTTTATCGCCGGTTACGGCATCGGCGACGTTCTGCCACCAGAGCTGGGCCAGTTTGGGATAGTCGGGCACGTTGGTGCCGGTGGGAGTCCACTGCACCCGGGCGGGGCTGCGGTAGAATTCCACCAGGCCGCCGAGTTTCGGCGCCCGCTCGGTGAAGGAATCATGCCAGATGTCGCTCTTGCGGATCGGCGTCAGGCCGACATGGGTTTTCTTGAGGCTGACGGACTTGGAGATGACGAACTGGGCATAGAGCCAGGCGGCCTTGCGGCGGTCAACCGGCGTCGATTTCATCAATGTCCAGGAACCGGCGTCCTGATAGCCGAGTTTCATACCCTCGTCCCAGTAGGGACCGTGGGGAGAGGGGGCCATGCGCCATTTGGGGTTGTCGTTTTCATCGACCACTGGCGTCCCCGGTTTGGCCATATCGGCGGTGAAGGCGGTGTACCAGAAGATTTGCTGGGCGATCTGCCCCTGGGCCGGGATCGGGCCGGCTTCGGAAAAGGTCATGCCGGCGGCCTCGGGCGGAGCGTATTTCTTCAGCCAGTCGATATACTTGGTCAGGGCGTAGACCGCAGCCGGGCCATTGGTGGCGCCGCCGCGCTCAACGGAGGAGCCCACCGGCTGACAGCCGTCGACGCGAATACCCCATTCATCCACCGGCAGGCCGTTGGGAATGCCGTCGTCGCCTGCTCCGGCCATGGACAGCCAGGCATCGGTGAAGCGCCAGCCCAGAGAGGGATCCTTCTTGCCATAGTCCATGTGGCCATAGACTTTTTTGCCGTCGATCTCACCGACGTGTTCGGTGAAGAATTCGGCGATATCTTCATAGGCCGACCAGTTGACCGGCACGCCCAGCTCATAGCCATAGATATCCTTGAATTGCTTCTGCAACTCGGGACGCTTGAACCAGTCGTAGCGGAACCAGTAGAGGTTGGCGAACTGCTGGTCGGGGATCTGATAGAGTTTGTTGTCAGGGGCGGTGGTAAAGGACTTGCCCATGAAGTCGTCGACGTCGAGCATGGGGTTGGTGACGGCCTTGCCCTCGCCGTTCATCCAGTCGGTCAGCGGCACCACCTGCTGGTAGCGGAAATGGGTGCCGATCAGGTCGGAGTCGTTGATGTAGGCGTCGTAGATGTTCTTGTTCGACTGCATCTGGGTCTGCAGCTTTTCGATGACGTCGCCTTCGCCGATGAGATCGTGGGTGAGCTTGATGCCGGTGATCTCGGAAAAGGCCTTGGCCAGGGTTTTCGACTCGTACTCATGAGTGGTGATGGTCTCGGAGACGACGTTGATCTCCATGCCCTTGAAGGGTTCGGCGGCTTTGATGAACCACTCCATTTCCTTCATCTGTTCTTCCTGGCTGAGCGTCGAAGGCTGGAATTCGTTTTTGACCCATTTCTGGGCCTCCTCCATCCCCGCCTGCGAAACTGCGGGTCCGGCCAGAAGTGCAGCGGTTAGGGCTGCAGTTGCAAAATGTTTAATCATGGTCCTTCTCCTCTGTTGTTCTTTGGATTTTTCTGGTTTCGCCTCAGCGAAGGCCCAGAACAGAAATGCCAACAACGAAACGGGCGGGCTGCAAA
Organism: uncultured Desulfobulbaceae bacterium; assembly: GCA_937132035.1. Taxonomy (GTDB): domain Bacteria; phylum Desulfobacterota; class Desulfobulbia; order Desulfobulbales; family Desulfocapsaceae; genus Desulfopila_A. The sequence continues at coordinate 3,071 of CAKZOA010000063.1, forward strand.
CAGCAGGAAGGGCTCCCTCCCCTCCGGGGCCGCAGGCCGCCCGGGTTTACACCCACTTGAAAACGCACAGGGCGTAGATTAAGGATACGGCGAGTGCCCACCACAGACTGAGACTGATCAGGGCCAGCCAGAAGATATGGATGTAGGCTGAGCCGAGAAGCGAGATGAACAGCCGGTCTCCCCGGGTGGTCTCGAAGCCGAATATGCCATGGCGGGGGTGGCCGCCGGGTGATTTGAGCTCCCAGATGGTCATGCAGATGAGCAGGCAGGCAATGATGATGAAAAAGGTGGCTGTCGGTTTGGTCCAGGCCATCCAGTTGAGATTCATGTGCTTCTCCTCTATACCCGGCCAAGGGCGAACCCTTTGGCGATGTGATTACGGACAAACCAGATTACCAGAGCCCCGGGGACGATGGTGAGTATGCCGGCCGCCGCCAGCACGCCCCAGTCGAGGCCGGAGGCCGAAACGGTGCGGGTCATGATGGCCGAGATCGGCTTGGCGTTCACCGCCGTCAGGGTCCTGGCCAGCAGCAGTTCCACCCAGGAGAACATGAAGCAGAAGAAGGCGGTGACGCCTATTCCCGAGGCGATGTTGGGAATGAAGATCTTGATGAAGAATTTCGGCCAGGAATATCCGTCAATGAAGGCGGTTTCGTCGATTTCCTTGGGTACCCCCGACATGAACCCTTCGAGGATCCAGACGGCCAGCGGCAGGTTGAAGAGACAGTGGGCCAGGGCTACGGCGATGTGGGTATCGAACAGGCCGATGGAGGAATAGAGCTGGAAGAAGGGCAGGGCGAAAACCGCCGGTGGTGCCATTCTGTTGGTGAGCAGCCAGAAGAACAGGTGCTTGTCGCCGATGAAGTTGTAGCGGGAAAAGGCATAGGCGGCAGGCAGGGCAAAGGAGACCGAGATGACCACATTGATGCTGACATAGATCATCGAGTTGATATAGCCCGTGTACCAGGAGGCATCGGAGAAGATCACCCCATAGTTGGCCAGCGTCAGATCCCGGGGCCAGAGCGAGAAAATCGACAGTATCTCTTCGTTGGTCTTCAGGCTCATGTTCAGCAGCCAGTAGATGGGCAGCAGCAGAAAAGCGATATAGACTACGGGTATCAGCCATTTGAGTTTCATGATTGAGATCCTCCGTCTGAGCTGCTTTCGATGCCGACATTGCTCATCACCGTATAGAAAACGTAGGAGAGCAGCAGGATGACCAGAAAATAGAGAAGCGACATGGCCGCCGCCGGTCCGAGATCAAACTGGCCGATGGCCAGCTTGACCAGATCGATGGAGAGGAAGGTGGTCGAGTTTCCAGGTCCGCCGCCGGTGACGACGAAGGGTTCGGTATAGATCATGAAGCTGTCCATGAAGCGCAGCAGCACGGCGATCAGCAGCACACGGTGCATCTTCGGCAGCTGAATATAGCGGAAAACGGCAAAGCGCGAGGCGCCGTCGATCTTGGCCGCCTGGTAGTAGGCATCGGGTATGGAGCAGAGTCCGGCGTAGCAGAGCAGCACCACCAGGCTGGTCCAGTGCCAGACGTCCATGACGATGACGGTGATCCAGGCGGCCAGCGGATCCTGGGTATAGTTGTAGTCGAAACCAAGCGATGCCAGAGTATGGCCAAGCAGGCCGATGTCCACCCTGGCGAAGATCTGCCAGATGGTGCCGACGACGTTCCAGGGAATCAGCAGCGGCAGGGCCATGGTTACCAGACAAACCGGTACCCCCCAGCCCCGTTTGGGCATGGACAGGGCGATGATGATGCCCAGGGGAATTTCGATGGCGAGGATGATCCCGGAAAACATCAGCTGCCGGAGAAAGGCGTCGTGAAAACGCTCAGAGTGGACCAGATCGCGGAACCAGTCCATGCCCGCCCAGAAAAAGACGTTGTTGCCGAAGGTGTCCTGGACCGAATAGTTGACCACGGTCATCAGCGGGATGATGGCGCTGAAGGCGACGATCAGAAAGACCGGCAGCACCATGAACCAGGCCTTTTGGTTGGTCTGCTTTTCAATCACCGTTCTCCTCCTATGCGGATATCGTCTCCATAGATATTGATATGTTGCGGATCAAGCACCAGGGTTGCCTGGTCTGCCGTCATTTCGGTAAGCTCTGGGACGATGACGTTGAAAATATGATCGTCGAGCCTGACCCGGGCGATTTTGTGGGAGCCGATGTCGTCGAGTTTGACGATGTCGACCCTCACCCCTTCTGCAGCAGGCGGCGCCAGGGAGAGATACTCGGGTCTGATGCCCAGTTCGATCTTGCTAAAGCGTGAGAGATCACCGTAGCTGCGGTCCAAAGGGAGGTCATACTCCTGCAGGCGCAGTATATTGCCTTCGACCCGGCAGGGGACGATGTTCATGCCGGGCGAACCGATAAAATAGCCGACGAAGGTGTGTTCCGGCCTCTCGAAGAGATCTTCCGGCGTGCCCACCTGGACGATTGCGCCCTCGTACATCACCACCACCTCGTCGGCGAAGGTAAGAGCCTCGGTCTGGTCGTGGGTGACGTAGATCATGGTGAAGCCGAATTGCTTGTGCAGCCTTTTCAATTGTGAGCGCAGGGCCCATTTGAGATGGGGATCGATGACGGTCAGCGGCTCATCGAAGAGGATGGCGTTGACGCTCTGTCGGATCAGGCCCCGGCCCAGGGATATTTTCTGTTTGGCATCGGCGGTGAGATGCTGGGCCTTGCTGTACAGATCGTTTTCGAGGCCGAGCATCTTCGCCAGTTCAATGACCCTGGGTTCTATTTCCTTGCGGGTTCGCCCCCGGTTGCGCAGGGGGAAGGCAAGGTTTTGAAAAACCGTCATGGTATCGTAGATCACCGGGAATTGAAAAATCTGGGCGATGTTGCGCTGTTCGGTGGACAGTTTGGTGACTACCCGGTCGTCGAAGAGGACATCTCCCAGGGTTGGAACCAGCAGCCCGCTGATGATGTTGAGCAGCGTGGTCTTGCCGCAGCCGGAGGGACCGAGCAGCGCGTAGCAGTTGCCGTTCTTCCAGGTGAGATCGAGCCGTTTCAGGGCGAAATCATCGGGGTTGTCCGAAGGTCCGCTGTAGGAGTGGGCTATTTCCCTGAGTGTGATATTTGCCATCGTTTTCCCTCAAACAGCCGCCATATGGGCGGGCGTTACCACAAGTTTATCGGAACTGTCGAATACATAAAAGGTATCGGGGTTGAGAAAGACCTCGATGGTCTCCTCAACATCGAAGGTATGGATCGAATGTGCCAGCACCACCCAGCGCAGCCCGGCGACATCAATGTGTATGTAGCTCTCCGAGCCGGTGATTTCGGTGACCACCACCTTGGCCTTGACACCGATGGCCTTTTCGCTGTTGGGCTGCAGGTAGAGGTGATGAGGACGGAAAGTGATGGTGTAGTCGGCATCGGGAAGCGCCGGTAAATCACCCATAACCGGTATTTCCACATGACTTTTGAAGAGCATGCGGTTGTTGAGCTTGGTGACCGGCAGGGTGTTGAGCGGCGGATCGGAAAAGGTCTGGGCG
>CAKZOA010000064.1 GCA_937132035.1 uncultured Desulfobulbaceae bacterium
GATTGATCAGACGTGATGATCTAAACACCTTGACCTGAAACATCCGAGTGGGCCGGTTTCTTTTCTTTTGTGGCGCTGGTGCTCAAGTAAAACAGGGCACTCATTTGAAGCCTATCGGAAAACCAGCTGATATCTGAACCTTGCCAACAGAGGTGCAACGCGACGGACGGTGCAGCCATGCATCTTGATGTCTTCCCCTTTCCTCTACATCCTGTAAAAACCAACCAAGGCGATTATCAGCAAATGGCCCTCGTGGCAAAGAGGAGCTCCTGATATCGATATATGGTTGGGATGAACTCTATCCTGCCACAGCTTTTTTCTTGATGTCGATCACAGGAGTGCCAGCGGTAATACCGAAATCGGCCTACTCGATCCGAATGTCTCCGAGTTTTGAAAACCTTCAGATGAATGTGTCGAAGTTCTGTCCGAGGGTGGCTGGTGTATGGGAATCAGAGCTTAACAGCAGGGGAATATTGTTTTCTCTGGCGGCGTGGATAATCCAGCGGCTCGGATACTGTTCTGCCGGAGGGTGATTGAACCCACCAGTGTTGATTTCCATGCTCATACCATGGACTTTGGCGAGTTCAAGAGTCTCGTATATCAGGTCTTGGTACCAGTCGTCATCTTCACGGAAGAAGGTGAATTCGGCATTATGCTTTTTTATGACATCGAGGTGACCGATGATATCAAACCAGCCGGTGGCAAGACCCTTTTGCAAGGTTTTATAGTAATGCGTGCACAATGCTTTCCCATCATTATTGAACGAGTGGAACAGTGAGGCAAATTCTTTGGCGTTGCCGTTGACAAGATGGAGCGATTTACCCGCTCCCAGGTGATGGATAGAGACAATCCGGTGGTCCCAGTCTCGGCGCTGAATGGCATCTATCCAACTGTATACCTCCGGAATGAACTCGAATTCCATTCCCATGCCCACAATGATTTTATCCCCGTAGGCGCTCTGCATCTCTGTAATCTGCGACCGATAGTGCTCGAGTTCCTGGATGCTCAGGGCGTACCTGGTGGCGAAAGGCAGGGGAGCATGATCGGTTATGACGATTTTGGCAAGGTCTTTTTCGATGGCTGAGACGACCATGTCGGCAACGCTGCCCTGGCCGTCCGAGAACGTGGTGTGGGTATGATAATCGCTTCGTGAATCGAGCTGCAATGTGATCTCCTTGAGTATGGAAAGGCCGAGTCAGTAAATGCTATCCTCTTTGGTGGTTTTTTTCACTGGTATTTTACTAAACCATCAGGTAAGGTACCATAATTCCGGGGACACAATACAAAATATCACATGAGCGAGGGTGTTGAGGAGGATACCTATGGCGCGGATAGCACGAGTGGTCGTTCCAGGTATTCCTCACCACATCATCCAACGTGGCAATCGGCGGCTGGAAACCTTTTTCTCCGAGGCCGATTACAAAGAGTATCTCTATCTGATGGCTGACTGGTGTAACCGCTGCAAGGTGGATATCTGGGCCTACTGCCTGATGCCCAATCATGTCCATCTCGTCAGCGTCGCGCATTCTGAAGACGGATTGCGCAGGGCCGTCGGCGAGGCTCATCGTCGCTACACGCGTCATGTAAATTATCGACATGGTTGGAAAGGCCACCTCTGGCAGGGGAGATTCGCCTCATATCCCATGGATGAGGCTTACCTGCTGGCGACGGTACGTTATATTCTATTGAATCCCGTTCGGGCCGGTATTGTCAAAAAGGCCCATGCCTATCGCTGGAGCAGTTGCAAGGCGCATCTCGAGGCCAAAGACGACATACTCGTAAAAACGGCGCCACTTGCCAGGATTGTCCCGGATTGGCGGGCATTTCTTGAGGAGGAAATACAGGGCGAACAGTTTGCAGCAATCCGCAGCCACGAGAAAACCGGCCGCCCACTGGGTGATGATGCTTTTCTGGATGAACTGGAAAGAGTGACTGCGCGTTCCTTAAAAAAGAAGAAACCGGGGCCTAAAAAGCACGATTAGATATACTGTCCCCTGAACACTCGTATTCTATATGAAAAATGTTATTCTTTTAATTCTCAAGAGAACATTGGCCAGTGTGGTTACCGTGCTGGTTATCTCTTTGATCATTTTTATCGGCGTCGAACTACTACCTGGTGATGTGGCCGAGACCGTGCTTGGCCAGTCGGCAACAGCGGAGACGGTTAAGGCGTTCCGGGATGAGCTGAAACTCGATCTGCCACCTCATACTCGTTATGGGGTATGGCTCAAGGACTTTGTCCAGGGCAATTTCGGTAATTCGCTCGCCAACGGCAGACCTGTATCCGGCCTGATCGGCTGGAGGTTTGCCAATACCATTTTTCTGGCCGCCACCACCGCTCTTATCGCCGTTCCCCTGGCGGTTGTCCTGGGGGTGTTGGCGGCCTTTTACCGCAATACCCTTTTTGATAAGTCCATTTCCGTTATTACGCTTTCATTCATCTCCTTTCCGGAGTTTTTTATCGCCTATATTCTGATCGTTGTCTTTTCGGTGCAGCTCAATATGTTTCCGAGCATGGCGGCAATCAATGCCAGCATGAGTCTGGGGGCCAAAATCAATGCCATACTGCTGCCGGCGCTGACATTGACATTTGTGGTGACGGCTCACATGATGAGACAGACGAGGGCGGCAATTATTAATGTCCTTTCAAGTGCCTATGTTGAAATGGCGGAACTGAAGGGTATTAAGCGTCTGCGGATAATACTCCTGCATGCCTTCCCCAATTCCCTGTCACCGGTTATCAACGTAATTGCCCTGAACCTTGCCTATCTCGTAGTAGGTGTTGTCATCGTCGAGGTTGTTTTTGTATATCCGGGGCTTGGTCAGCTTCTGGTTGATTCGGTGGCTAAAAGAGACATACCTGTGGTGCAGGCGTCGGGTCTTATTTTTGCTGCGGCCTATGTTTTTCTCAACCTGCTGGCGGATGTGCTGTCAATGTTGGTTAACCCGAGGCTGAGACAGCTGGCTTCATAGAAAAGGAGTTTTCGCGCGTGTTTGCATCGTTGAAAAAAGCCCCCTTGAGTGCGCGAATAGGTCTTTGCATAGTGTTGATCAACTGTTTTGTCGCCCTGTTTGCACCTCTCATTGCTCCCTATGGCGAGACCAGCGTCGTCGGCAATGTCTGGGAGAGTTTTTCAAAAGAGTTCTACCTGGGCACAGACCATCTCGGCAGGGATCTGTTCACCCGCATGGTGTATGGTGCACGAAACACCATAGCGCTTGCTTTCATGACGACAGCCATCTCTTTCCTGCTGGGAACGACATTAGGATTCGTTGCTGCAACCAAAGGTGGATGGATAGATCAGATTTTCAGTCGGGGAATTGATATTATCATGGCGTTCCCAACCCTGATTTTTGCCCTGATGGTTCTCTCTGTGATGGGCTCCTCCACCACCGTGCTGATATTCACCATTGCCATACTGGACTCCACCAGGGTTTACCGGCTCTCACGAGCTGTTGCCATGGATATTGAAGTGATGGAATTTGTCGAGGCAGCCCGGCTGCGCGGTGAAGGTTTGTGGTGGATCATGCGCCATGAAATCCTGCCCAATGCCATGCCGCCTCTGGTGGCCGAATTTGGTTTACGTTTCTGTTTTGTCTTTCTCTTTATCGCTTCACTCAGTTTTCTAGGCCTCGGTCTTCAGCCTCCTCTTGCCGACTGGGGCGGCATGGTTCGGGAAAATGCCGGTGCCATAACCTTCGGCATCTATATACCGCTGTTGCCGGCAGCGGCGATCGCCGTTCTCACCGTCGGCGTGAACCTGATCGTCGACTGGTTTCTCCACCTTTCCAGCGGACTGCATGAATAATGAGGTCAACCATGAAGAAAGAAACGCTGCTTGAAATACGCAATCTTTTTATCGAAGGGCATTACGAAAATCGTTGGAATACCATCGTTGAAAATATCAGTCTCTCTCTCAAAAGAGGTGAGGTCCTGGGCCTTATTGGCGAGTCCGGAGCCGGTAAGTCGACTCTTGGTTTGGCGGCGATGGGGTACACGCGGCAGGGGTGCCGACTGGCTTCTGGGTCCATTAAGCTCGAGGGGATGGAGCTGATGGGGGCATCCGAGAATGACCTTCGGGATGTACGTGGGAAAAAAATTGCCTACGTTGCCCAGAGTGCTGCTGCCTCCTTCAATCCATTCCACCGGATCATCAAACAGTATGCCGAGGGACCGGTGCGACACGGGTTGATGAGTGGCAGAGAGGCTGAGAAGGAGGCCGTAGAGATTTATGACCGGCTTTTTCTGCCGGATCCGGAGTCCATTGGTTACCGGTATCCGCACGAGCTCTCCGGCGGGCAGTTGCAGAGGGCGATGGTGGCTATGGCCATGTCATGTAAACCGGACATAATCGTTTTCGATGAACCGACCACCGCGCTGGATGTAACTACGCAGATCGAGGTCCTTGCCGCGGTGAAAGAGATCACCCAGAAGATGAACAAGGCGGCACTCTACATTACCCACGATCTTGCCGTGGTTGCCCAGGTTGCCCATCGCATCATGGTGCTCCGCAATGGAAAGCTGGTGGAGGAGGGTGAAACCAGAGGACTCATTGACCATCCCCAGGAGCAGTACACCAGAGAACTGCTCAACGTCCGATCGCTGAGGGAAGAAAAAGAAGACTCCGACAGGCTCGATATCATTCTCGATATTGAAGATGTTGACGCCAGTTATACGGATAATGTCAATGTTCTAGAAGATATCAGCCTCACCGTCCGGAGAGGCAGGACGGTCGCTGTGGTAGGAGAGTCCGGCAGCGGCAAGAGTACCCTGGCGCGGGTCATTACCGGTTTATTACCGCCTCTGCGAGGCCGGGTCACCTTTTTGGGAGAAGAGCTATCGCCGAAACTCGAAAACAGAGATCGGGAATCCCTGCGAAGATTGCAGATGATCTATCAGATGCCTGACACCGCATTGAACCCGAGACAAACGGTGCGCACTGCCATAGGCCGTCCCCTGCATTTCTATTTTGGGTTGAGTAAACAGGAAGCCGAGCCGCGGATCAAGGCCTTGCTTGAGAAGATTGAACTTGATCCAGACAGTTATATAGACCGTTATACCACTGAGCTTTCCGGCGGCGAAAAACAACGCATTGCCATTGCGCGGGCCCTGCTGCTAAATA
>CAKZOA010000065.1 GCA_937132035.1 uncultured Desulfobulbaceae bacterium
CCTGACACAACGAAGAGATTGAGTGAAAAGGCCATTTTTCAAGGTGGCCTTATGGCATACATATTGCAATAAATCTAGTAGCGCTTCGATAACCACTACACGAGGTACAATATGGAAATTAACGCCAGCGGTTTTACCGCCAGAGATCTTTTCACCAACCGGGCTACTGCCGAGCAGGACCTGACCCAGAAAGCCCTGGAAAATGAAGATGCTGCCCGCAAGGAGGCCAAGCCCCTCGAAACCCGTCCCGTGGAGCAGGCAAGCAGCGACAAGCAGGGCAGAATCGATATTTACGTCTAGCAGTACGCACACCGGAAGCCGCGCAGTCCATCTGCACCAGGCACCTCCAACCGGCGGGTACTGCAAGCGATACCAGTGGGAAGCTTATACTGTAGTTCCCACTGTATCTTCCACTGTAGTTACATTCATGTAACTCAACCCTGTCTCCCTTTCCTCCTCCCTTGGACCGTGCCGCGATGCTGACAGCCAGCCGCGGCACATTTTTTTAAGATTACCCCTACATTTCAGCCATTCTCATACCGGCGTACTGGAGGTGCGTATCTCCAGTGCATGAACAGGAAGCTGAAAATCTCTTGCAAAACCTAGGTTTTCATTGGATAATCGAGACTATCGACCTTACCAAGCCGGAGAGAGGAGCCTGAGATCCAATTTTCGGCTGTCACTGTTGGCATGCGGCCATTTGCACTCAACAAGGATTCGCCCATACCTATGAAATATCTACTCATTGTCCTGTGTATACTCTGTGCTTTCTCTCTGGCCACCCTTCTTGCCATCTGGCCGGAAGAGTCTGCGCCAACCGTCGCCCCCGTTATCACCATCAACGACCGGGCCATTTCCAGGGAGGAGATCCAGTCCGTACGTGACGGCGACCCCCATCATGGCAAAGACGAGGATTTTATCGATGAGTACATTACCAGGCAGCTCCTCATCGCCGAAGCCCAGCGCCGCGACATCGACAAGGAGCCGGGATTCCGCAAGGCCCTTAAAAACTACTACGAACATTCCCTGATAAAAATACTCATGGACAGGGTCAGCAACAGCAGCGAAGCCGAAGTGAGCGAAGCCGAGATAGACGCCTACATCGACTCCTTCGGCCGAACCTTCACCTTTCATACCCTGGAAGCTTCGGCCACCGCCACCGCCGAGGACATAAAAGCCCAAGGCGACCGGTACGTCTCCGCCTTCGAAGATCTCAGCGGTCCGCTGCAGCAAAGCCTGGCCGGCCTCTCTCCTGGAGAAACGACGACGACCTTTGTCACCGGCAATGAAAAAATCGCCGTATACCTGGAAAAAATAGAAGGAGAACCCCAACATCGTCAAGATTTTGACAGAGAATTTATCCGCATGCAGCTCCGTCAAACCAAGATTGAAAAGCACATCACCGCCTGGATAGAAAAGCTCCGCCAGAATGCAACAATCACCTACCACAGCAACCAGGATTAAATCATGGCAAATCTACACCATCGAAAAATCAGGAATTTTTTCATCAAGCGGAATCTTCAAGGCAAGGTCATCCTGGCGGTGTTTCTGGCTGCGGTCATCGGCTGTCTGTTTTTCATTGTGGTCTTCGGCGTTTTTTCCGCCGATACCATGACCATCTCCTACTCCAACAACGATCTCCAGATGGGAAGCACGCCGGTAATGCTTTTCAAAAACGCCATTGCCGCCAACTGGGTCTTTGTTATTATCTGCGGAACCCTGCTGGTTATAGCCTCGCTTATCGGTACACACCGCATCGCCGGCCCGCTCTACCGTTTTGAAAAAACCCTGGACAACATGAACAGCCGCTACCTTGGCGACACTATCCGTCTGCGCGGCAAGGACGAGGGCAAGGACCTGGCCGGCAAGATCAACCGATTCAACGGTCAGCTCTCCGGCGATGTCAAAGAACTCCGCCGCAGATCAAAGGCCATAACCGACCTGATCAACCACTTCGACTCACTGAAAAACGCCAATCTCTCAGCCGAAGAGATCGACTCCCTCTGCCAGGCGATACGAAACAACAACTCCAAGATCAAAACACTTCTCGATTCCTATCAACTGGCCGATGACTAAACGGTTCGTCATCATAGGCGTTTTGACCCTTTCTGTCGTTCTGGGCCAGGCGCTGTGTGTTTTCGCCTTCGAGCAGACAGGCCGCTTTGCGACACTGCGCTACGCCAGCATGGAGGCATTGCGGGAATTCAACGACGAGCTCTATCTCGGCGGCTCGCTTGGCAGAATGCTGCGCAAGAAGAAGCTGATGACCGTCGAAGCCGAGGCGCTCGCCAAGGTGGAAATACTCGTTGAAAAGGCGCAGGTGGTGCTGGACATGTTCCCAGACAACATGCACATTACCGTGGTCATCCTCGCCGATGCCGAAGATGTGCGCAGGGTCTACAAACAGCGTTACGGCAGATCCGCCCGTCATATCGCCTACTATTCCCTCAAGGAAGACACCATTTACATCTCGGCGGATGATACCAGCCTCGAAGTGATCTCCCACGAAATCGGCCACGCCGTCGTCGACCACTATTTCAAGGTCCGTCCACCGTACAACATCCATGAACTGATGGCCCAGTTCACCTCGAAGCACATTCAGGATTAGCCGCTTTGCGGATACCCTGATACCGCATAACTGACTGGATAGCGGCCGGAGTTTATGCCGGACTTGATCCGGTACCGCAATGACAAACGGTAGACACCCGCCACCTTCTACCAATTTACCCTGCGGCTGTAACTACCGGCTCTCCAGCTGCTCAAGCTTTCGCCGCACCCCTTCATTGTCAGGATCGAATAGCAATGCCTGCTCGTACTCCTGCCGGGCCCGGTAATAGATGCCCTGTTTCTTATAGTAATCGCCGAGGCGGATGTGAAAACCGACATCCTCGGGAAAACGGACCACGGCCTGGCGAAGCACCTCCAGCGCCTTTTCCTCCTTTTTCACCCTGGTAAAAAAACTATAGACATCCCAGTACCAGGAGCTGCTGACGGTTTCCTCGCTGTCGACAAAGTCCAGGGCTCGGCCGCGAAAAAACTCACTGCCCTCCATATCCCCCAGCTCTTCGAGAAACTTACCGTATTTAATCCAGACCCCGACTTTTTCCGGCAGGATCCGGGCAACCTCTTCATGGTCGAAATTGGCATCTATCAACAGCAGGGCCTCTTCAAACAGTTTGTCGTTGGCGACAAGCCCCTTGTGCAGCACCTGCGCTGCCCGAGCATCATTTCCCCGCCACAGCAGCCATTCGGCAAAGGTCAGTATCATCGCCTCTTTCTTCAGGCTTCGCCGGTAGCTCAGCTCCATCAACAAATCAGCAGTCTGACTTCGTGCTGGCGGCAACATAACCGCCGCCTTCTGCAGAAATTGCCCCCGCAGCGGCTGCCGCTGAGCGGCAAGCAGGTAATAGTGGAGTGCGGTTTCCCTGCTGCCCAGATATTTGAAGATATCGCCAAGCACGGCGGGATACGCTCCCTCCAGTGGATCGTAGGCGCCAATTCCGCGTACCGTCTCCGAAAGCTCAGCCAGTTTCTCCTCGGCCAGCTGTCTGCTCAAATAAACCCCCTCCACAGAATCCGCATACATCCATTGGCCCAGGAAAATGCGCGCCGGAAATAGAAGCACGCCGCCAAGCAGGATCACGGCCAGAGTCAGGACCGCTACCTTTTTTCTCTTCGCAAGGGGTTCCAGCAGCGTCGCACTGGTTCGGTAATGGGTCCTGGTATTGCCGCAGGAAACCAGCAGTCCGCACAGAAAGAAAAAGTAGAGGCCGTCGGCGCCGTTGTGCATGTTGAAGTCGCTGAGGGCATAGAACAGCATGGAACAGATGCCGACGAAGGCGCCAATGCCTACCAGCACCGAAAAATTGTCTCTTCTTCGCTGGATCATGTCCCAACCGTGAACAAGTATCGCCAATACAAACCAGCCGGCAAGAGTCAGGCCGATGATACCGCCGTCGGTGATCAATTCCAGGTAATCGTTATGGGCATGATCATAAATCAAGGCGTTGGGAATGGTCTTAAAAACAGGAAACACATCGACAAAAGTGCCGAAACCGGCGCCGGTCAGCCAGAAAAACTTGATTATCTGCAGGGTGTCGCTCCAGGTCCGAAATCGATCGAACTTCAGTTCCCCCTCGGGAGTAAATGTATCGTTTACCCGGGAAAGGAGCTCTTCAGCACCGAAATTCAGGATGAAAAGAACAAAACCACCGATAAAGAGAAGAACCACCGGCCAGGATCGTCTGTTCTTCTTACGGGAGAG
>CAKZOA010000066.1 GCA_937132035.1 uncultured Desulfobulbaceae bacterium
TTATTCTCAGCAACTCGGTCTGAGACAGGGATACTCTTTTCCCGGTACGCCATGAGCCCATCCCAGGGGGCTCGACTGCAGCCGTCCAGGCTACAGACGCCCGCGAAAGGAGCACCCCTGTCTCCCCCATAATTGGCGAGGCTGAGTTTCAGGGATAATCAGGTATATTTTTTCATTATCTGATGCCCCTGAAGCTCAGCATATCAACTCTTTAAAAGAGTATCCCTGTCTGAGGATGCGTTGCTGAACATTGGAGGGAGTCAGGTTTCAGTATTATACTTTGCGGCCATCTGAAATCAATTGTAATTATAGTGTCTGGTCGGTGAAGGACACACAGAGAGGTGGTACAGAGAGAGGGAGCCGGCGATCACCTGAAATGGCGCCTCCCGGCTCTTGGAGAGAGCAAGGAAGGCAGCCGCTCTTCATCTATTAGGGGAAACCATGGACATTTCAGAAGCGATTCGAAAGAGAAAATCAATACGTGCATACCAGGAGAAGGAGGTGGAGCGCGAGATTATTACCAGGATACTCGATACTGCCAGATTCTCACCTTCAGGGGCCAATTCACAACCCTGGCAGGTGGCGGTGGTCACCGGAGAAACCAAAGAACAGATTGCCGGGGCTCTGGTGGCGGCTTTTCGCAGCGGCAAGGCCGAAGATCGCGATTACGACTACTATCCGCAAAAGTGGCAGGATCCCTTCAAGAAACGGAGAATAGCCTGTGGAGCCCTGCTCTACGACACCCTGGGCATAGAGCGCAAAGACCGGGAAGCACGGCTGCAGCAGTGGGAGGCTAATTACCGCGGTTTTGGTGCGCCGGCAATGCTGTTCTTCTTTCTTGACCCTTCACTGGCCATAGGTTCCTATATGGACAGCGGCATGTTCATCCAGTCGGTGATGCTGGCGGCAATGGACGAGGGACTGTCCTCCTGTCCACAGGCGGCGTTGAGCGGCTATGCCTCCATAGTGAAAGATATTCTCGGCTATCCTGACGACACCATCCTGCTCTGCGGTATGGCACTGGGCTACGAGGAAAATGAAGCGCTGGTCAACAGCTATCGTACGCCGCGGGAGGACGTGGAAACATTTACCACTTTTTTTAATTGATTTCAGGGGCCTGCCTCCGGTTTGCCGACTTCGGTGTCTGCTGGTTGTGCAAGTGATTGACCTGCAGGTCGGTTCCCTCATGGAGCGGCCGCAGAGGGTGAAGAGAAACCGCGATGAAATCAGTATTTACGCGCAAGATAATCGATGGCATTGCCGCCATTCCCGCAGGAAAGATATGCACCTACGGCATTATCGCCGCCCGGGCCGGCAATCCTTCCGGCGCCCGACAGGTGGCCCGGGTGCTCCATTCCTGTTCGGGGAAATACCGGCTTCCCTGGCACCGTGTGGTGAACAGGGAGGGGAAAATCTCCCTTTCCAAAAATGCCGGCTATGTGCGTCAAAAAATATTGCTGGAGGGGGAGGGAGTGGTCTTCGATGAGTGCGACAGAATCGATCTGGACAAATATCTCTGGTGGCCGGAATCTTCGGGTGACTGAAGAGAACAGCTTACCACCCGTTGTCGCCAAGGCTCTCGGATGGATTTTCAAGCTCTGCGTTCCAGTTGCAGACAGCGTGAGAGCCGGTTGAAGCGATATCGGCGCCGATGTATACTCCAGAATATCCCTGGCCTCAGTGTTTTTTATCCTTGTCTACCGCCGTAACGGCAAAGGTATACCCATGATGCTTTTTCTGCAAAGGACGGGACTGTTTCTACCGGCGTTGTTGCTTTTTCCCCTTTCTCGGGCTGAAGCGGCCGAGGATGCAGCGTCGACGCGCTCCATTGCTAAAATGCTTGATCCCCTTGCAAATTTTTTTTCCTCTAATCCCTGGGTGCAGGGTGCGGCGGTCATACTCATCACTTTTACCGTCGCCTCGTTTGTTACCTGGATTCTCTTCAAGCTTTTGCGCCGGCTGTTTTCTTCGGCAAGATTCAATATCGATGAGCACGTCATACTCATGCTCAGGCCGCCCATCTACTACACCCTGCTGGCGGCGGGTATCTATGCCGGCATCGAGCTCATGCCACTGTCGGAGCGTCTCGATCTCTTGTTGGGCAAAATCATCAGGACCATCGGCGCTTTGGTATGGGTGGTCTTTTTCATGCGCATGGCCACCATGACGCTGCAGAGGCTGGCCGATCTTTCCTATACCCATGCCTTCATCCAGCACAGGACCCTTTCTCTTTTCGACAATGCCGCCAAAATTCTCATATTTGGCGTGGGCATCTATGCCTTTTTCGTTATCTGGAAGATTGACATGACTGCCTGGCTGGCCTCGGCGGGGATCGTCGGTATCGCCGTCGGTTTTGCCGCCAAGGATACACTGTCGAATCTTTTTTCCGGGGTATTCATTCTGGCCGATGCCCCGTATAAAATAGGCGATTATGTCGTCCTCGACCGGGGAGACAGGGGCAAAGTCATGAATATCGGTCTGCGCAGCACCCGTATTCTCACCCGCGATGATATTGAAATTACCATTCCCAACTCTATAATCGGTAATTCGACCATCGTTAATCAGTCGGGGGGGCATCATACCAAAATGCGTTTGAGGGTGAAGATCGGTGTCGCCTACGGTTCTGATGTCGATACGGTTCGTCTCATTCTCATGGAGATTGCCCACAACGAAGAGAAGGTCTGCCCGGTTCCCGAGCCGCGGGTGCGGTTCCGCACCTTTGGCGCTTCGAGTCTGGACTTTGAATTGCTGGCCTGGATAGATAATCCCGAACTTCGCGGCCTGGTCATGGATAAGCTCAATGATGCCATTTATAAGGCTTTTGCCGCCAAAGGTGTGGAAATTCCCTATGCCAAACAGGATGTTTACATACGAGAATTGCCGCCAGGGCTCAGGAATTCAGAGAACGAGGCATCGGAGGAGGACAGCGGCCAAGCCCGGGGACAGGTGAGGTGATCGACAAATCCTCCGAGAGTCCTTATGATCTTTTCAGGGTGTATGGCGTTTTTGTCTCACCGGTGCCTTAACAGTTACAGGGTACCTTGAATAATAGGGATTTTCGCTCAAGGTCGAGGCGT
>CAKZOA010000067.1 GCA_937132035.1 uncultured Desulfobulbaceae bacterium
TGGAACTCTCCGTTGATCTGGACCACCGGGGCTGTGCCGCAATGACCAAGGCATTCGACCTCTTCAAGACTGAACCTGCCGTCGTCGCTCACCTCCCCGGGCGTAATGCCTATCTCCTCGGCCAGAAAATCGACTATCTCCTGCTTTTCGCGCAGCCAGCAGGAAAGCGTGCGGCAGATACAGATATGATATGTGCCCATGGGCCGGAGATGGTACATGGTGTAAAAGGTGGCTGCCTCGTAGACCTTGGCGGCATAGGTGCCTATCCGGTCGGCGATATAGGCAATGGCCTCGGCGCTTATCCAGCCTTGCTGTTCCTGGGTGAGCCACAGCGCCGGCAAGATCATGGAATCGCGGGTGGGATAGCATTTAATCAGCCGTTCAAACTCGGCATTACGTTCAGCGTCAAACTCGAAGGGTTTTCCTGTTTCAATAAGCTGCGAACGATCACTCATCTGTCCAACTCCCCACCTATTATATTGATGCTGCCCAGATTGATAACAGCGTCGGCGACCATCTGATCCTCGACCATTTCATGAAACCCGCCCATGATATAGAAGCAGGGAGGACGTACCTTGCATTTATAGGGAGTGCCGGAACCGTCGGAGACGAAATGAAACCCCAACTCGCCGTTGGCAGCCTCATAGCTGTCGTACCATTCGCCTCTGGGTACCCTGACACCTTCAAAAATCAGCTTGAAGTGGCTGGCCAGCGCCTCGATGTTGGAATAGACCTCGCTTTTGGGTGGCAGAGCCACCTTTTTGTCATCGATGAACACCGGGCCTCCGGGGATCATCTTCATGGCCTGGCGGATAATCTTGATGGACTCGAAGATCTCTTCAAAGCGAACCATCATGCGGTCATAAATATCGCCTCTGGTGCCCACGGGAATATTGAAGTCGAAGGCTTCATAGTTGTAATAGGGATTGTCCTTGCGCAGGTCAAAGGGCACGCCGCTGGCCCTGAGGGTGGGGCCGGTAAAACCGAACTCCAGGGCTCTGTCGCCCGACAGCGGACAGCAGTTCTGGGTTCGTTCATGAACGATGCGATTCTGCAGGACCAGGGCCAGGCTGTCGGCGACGCCCTTTTCGATATCTTTGAGCTGGCGTTCCATGTCATCCTCCCAGCCCTCGTAAAAGTCACGGTACATACCGCCGACCCTGGTGAAGGTGCTGGTCAGGCGCGCCCCGGTCAACCTGGAGATGAAATCGTAGGAGGCCTCCTTCTCGTTGTAGAGATACCAGTAGTTGGTCAACCCGCCCATATCGACAAGATTTGCGGCCAGACAGACCAAATGATCCTGGATTCGGAAAAACTCGGAGAGCACCACGCGCATGAACCTGGCACGCTCGGTGATCTCGACACCGAGCCACGACTCCACCGCCTTGACATAGGCGATATTGTTCATCAGCGCCGAGCAGTAATTGAGCCGGTCGGTGAGGGGAATGATCTGGTTATAGGTCCTCTGTTCGGCTGTCTTTTCAAAACCACGATGGAGATAGCCTATTTCATTAACATTACCTAGAATGGTCTCGCCGTCGAGCGCCGTCAGAATACGAATAGCACCGTGGGTTGCCGGATGTGACGGCCCGAGATTGAGAAACATCACTTCGGTGTTGATGTCTTTGAGAATGGTGTCGCTTATGCCGCGTTTGTTCAGACGGTCCTTGATCGGACCTTCGAGGCTGTCCGTTTCATAGCAGACCTGCCGCTTGGTGATATCGTAGTCCTTGCGCAGCGGATGTCCCTGGAACTGCCAGTGGTTGAGAATTCTTCTAAGATCGGGGTGACCGCTGAAACGGATGCCGTACTGATCGTAAACCTCTCTCTCCCCCCAGTTGGCCGCTTCCCAGATGGTGGTTGCCGTGGGCAATCCTCTGTCGGCATCGGCAACTGCGACCTTGACCTGCACCAGCCTGTTCTTTTCCCAGTTCCTGAGAGTGTAGACCACCGCAAATCGCGGTCCCCGGTGGCCGGGGTAGTGAAGATAGTCGATGGCGGTGACATCGAGCAGCAGCGTATAGCCCAGATCGCTCTCGCCTTTCAGCCTCTTCAGGGTCTGGTGCAGGTCGTCAGCGGCAACCTCCATGACCACCGTATCCAAGACCCGAAAACATTTAGCCTGCGGAAAAGCGCCTGTGAGTTTTTCCATCGCCGTCGCGTCCATAATCAGTCGAGAATCCCTTTAAAGTCGTTATGCCGGTCTTTCAGCACGCTTTCCCCTTTGATCTGATCCTGAATCTTTATCAAGGCATCGAGTATGGCTTCCGGCCGCGGAGGGCAGCCGGAGATGTAGACATCCACCGGGATGATGGTATCGATTCCCTGAACGGTGCAGTAGTTGTCATAGATGCCTCCGGAACTGGCACAGGCGCCCATGGCGACCACCCATTTTGGTTCGGGCATCTGTTCGTAGATCCGTTTGAGCACCGGCGCCTGTTTGAAGCTGATGGTGCCGCAGACCAGCAGCAGATCGGCCTGCCTCGGCGAAAAACGCACCACCTCCGCCCCCCATCTGGAAATATCATGCTGCGAGGCCGCCGCACTCATGAATTCGATGGCGCAGCAAGCGGTACCGAAGATAAACGGCCACAGCGAGTACTGCCGCCCCCAGTTGACTATCGCGTCGAGTTTCGTGGTGATGACACCGTCACCAAGCTTTGCTTCCAGTCCTAACGCCAATTGAGCACCCCTTTCTTGAGAATATAGATGAGTCCGGT
>CAKZOA010000068.1 GCA_937132035.1 uncultured Desulfobulbaceae bacterium
CCAGGGTGCTCAAGGGCGGGGGAGTGTTTTTCTTCGAGGAGATCTATCCGCCCCTGTATGCCAACCCGTTGTTTCGGATCATGCTCGATCATCCCCGGGAGAATCGTTTTCATGGCCCTCAATTCCGGGAGGAGCTGGCCAAGGCGGGACTGGAGCTGCTGGAGGGGTATAAGGAATCGCGCTTCGCCGTGCTCGGTGCCGCCGTCAAGAAGGAGAAAGAATCGGTAGCCTGACTGCCTCCGGTGATCGAGAGCCAAAAAGTTACTGACACACTTAACCCACAAGGGGAAAGCGATGGAATTTTTTCAGGATCATGTTTTTCTCTCCCGCCTGCATTTCGCCTTTACCGCCATGTTTCATATCATCTGGCCGGTGCTTACCATAGGGCTGTCCCTCTTTCTGGTCTATCTTGAAGCCCGCTGGTTGATGACCCGCGACCTTCGCTATTATCATCACGCCCGTTTCTGGATGAAGCTTTTCCTGCTGAATTTTGCCGTCGGCGTGGTCAGTGGGATTCCCATGGAGTTCCAGTTTGGCACCAACTGGAGCGCCTTTTCCCGGGCAGGAGGCGACATCTTCGGCCATCTGCTGGGCTTTGAGGCTTCAATGGCCTTCATGCTGGAGGCCGCTTTTCTGGGCATCATGGCCTTTGGCTGGAAGCGGGTGTCGCCCGGTATGCATTTTTTTGCCACCTGCATGGTCGCCTTCGGCGGCTCGCTCTCCGCTTTTTGGATTATGGCCGCTAATTCCTGGATGCAAACACCGGTGGGCGGTGAGTTTGTCGACGGTAAATTTATCCTCCAAGACACCTTTGCCGCCATATTTAATCCCGATATCTTCTGGGGAACCACTCATATGTGGTTTGCCTGTCTGGAAATTTCCCTGTTCGTCATTGGTGGCATCAGCGCCTGGTACCTGTTGAAAAGGCGGCATACAGAGTTTTTTCTCATGTCTTTCAAGACGATGATTGTGGTAGCGATCTTTATCACTACCATCCAGGTAATTAATGGCGACGGGGCCGGAAAGTCGGTCTTTCACAACCAGCCGGTCAAGCTGGCCGCCATCGAGGCCCACTGGCAGACCAATCCCCCGGACGAGGGAGCGGCCTGGAATATCCTCGCCTGGCCCAACAAGGAGAGGCAGGACAACGTCTGGCAGATTGGTATACCCTATGCCCTCAGTCTCATCACCACCCATACGCCCACCGGTCAGGTGACCGGCCTGCGGGAAGTAGAGCCAGAAGACCAGCCGCCGCTGCTGGTTACTTTCTATTCTTTCCGGATCATGTTTTTCCTGGGGGTTGCCTTTGTGCTCTTGATGCTCTGGTCGGTGTGGGCATGGAAAAAGGGCAGACTGACGGTTGAGAGGGTGGCTGAGCAGAAGCGGCTGCTCTATTCGTGGATGGCGGCCATACCTCTGAGCTATATCGCCATGGAGGCCGGCTGGGCGGTTCGCGAGGTGGGTCGTCAGCCCTGGGTCATCCAGGGGCTGCAGCGCACCGAACAAGGGGTAAGTCCCCTGCCGGCGGCAACCGTGGCGGGGTCGCTGCTCAGTTTTGTAGCCATTTATACCGTGCTGTTTATCGTCTTTATCGTTTTTGCCAAAGGACTGATCAACAGAGGTCCTGACTTCAGCATATATCCCGAGACGGCGGAGAAGTGAAAAACCCGACACTGGTGGAGAGGAAGTCGCATACGAAACAATCATAACAGAGGGGACTTTTGGCCATGGAGATGATAAATGCCAATCTGCCGACAATATGGCTGGGGCTCATCGGTTTTTTCCTGCTCTATTACGCCTTGAGTGACGGTGCCGACCTCGGTATCGGCATCATGGCCCTTTTTGCCGGCAAGAGAAAACGGCAGGAGGAAATGATGCAGGCCATCGAAACCATATGGCACGGCAACCAGACCTGGCTGGTTATTCTTGGCGGCATGCTCTTTGGCGCCTTTCCCCTGTTCTACTCGATCGTTCTTTCAGCGCTCTATATCCCGTTTATTCTCATGCTCATCGGCTTTATTTTCCGCGGCGTGGCCTTCGAGTTCCACGCTGAAGCCAAACGCAGCAAGTCAATCTGGCTGTTTTCCTTCGGTATCGGTAGTCTCATGGCCGCCCTCGGTCAGGGATTCGCCCTTGGTGGACTGCTGGGCGGCATTGATGTCAAGGCCGAATCCTTTGCTGGGACTCCTGCCGACTGGATGAACTGGTATTCGTTTTTCGCCACCATGGGCGTTGTGTTTGGCTATGTCATGTTGGGCGCAGGTCTGTTGATTGCCAGAACCACCGGCGAGGTCCAGCGGCGGAGTTATCGCACGGCCAGGCTGTCGGCCATACTCACTTTGGTGTTCTCTGCCGTGGTCTATATCG